>JAJFMC010000121.1 GCA_021772365.1 Chlamydiota bacterium | reverse complement strand
CCTAAAAGAGGTTCTAAAGCCAAAAATCGAAAACGTACTGAAAACGAAGAAAAAGAAATAAGTAGCAAACGACAAATAGTTGAAACTGCTTTTAGCTGCATAACAGATTTATTCCCAAGCAATTTAAGAGTGAATACGGAACAAGGAGAGGTCTTGGTGAGTTTTTTCTGGAACCTTAATTAGGTTTATTTCAAAGCAAGGTCTGTAACAAGTGGAAATGTAGCTCCTGTGTGAGAGCCTCGTAACATTTCCAATCGTTCATTATTTTCTCGAAGGCCCCTATATCCGCTTTGTCCCGATCAGTTAACTCTTCATGTTGATTCATACAAGCAAAGTAACAAGAAATCGCTCGAAATACCCCCTCAAGCTTTCCATTTACGAGAGAATCCGCTTCAACCGACAATGCTTCACAGAACTGCTTACGCGCCTCAAACTCATCCGTTTTAAGTTGATTGCAAGCATCCTCAACAATCAGCTTTTCAATAACGGCTTCCGAATTCATAGAAAACAACTCTTTGATGGGTCGATTTGTCCGAACGAAAATGTCTAATACCTTCATTCGCTCGCGGCGGCGTTGAATGCGCTCTTCAGTGAGGCTAGTATCTTGACCATTTTTTCCATAGAAACGATTCATCGAAAGGTCGAGCTCATCGAGTTTACCTAGCAACCCTTTGATACGATCTATCCGTTCCATAAAGGGAAGCTCACCATGAGGAAGTTTCGCAGCGGCAAGGAGAAATTTTTCCTGCTCAGCCTGCAATTCGGGATGTTTTGGAGCGTTCCCCCAAGAAGCGTCTATAGCGACCAAATTTTTAACATCGAAGGCTTTGTTACCCGAAAATAAATTCCTAAGCTCTGGATGAGGCCCAACTTCACGCTGCGCATCTACTCTACCCTTATAGATGAGGACATCGTCATCACGGAAAGAGTAGCGACCAGAAGGTGTTTCCTCTAAAACGACTAACCCATTCTCCCCATGCGTATCACAGTCCCCCATTACCCATTTGATCAGTACAAAATCTTCAAAATAATTTTGTGGTATCATGTGCAACATATCGATTTTGTCAAAGGTATTGCTTCCCTTCTCAAAACGCTGATCACCAAACCGAAACAGATGTTTTAAATCAATAACCTTCCCTTTAACAAACAACTGAAACGCTCCGACTTCCAGCTCATTATTGACCACCAAGTCCACCTTATGTGTTTCAGCAACCAATCCTGGCCTGATGAGACGACTTATTTCGTACGCCGTCACTTCAGCCAAATAGGCCTGCCCACCGGTAGTGTCTAAAATCGACCCCTTGCCTAATCCTTTTGCGACCCCGGCGCCTAGACGTTTGATCTGCTGAGCGTAGCGACGATTACTTTCAGACATATTTTCTTGACTCAACGGCTTAAAAACCGCAACTTTCTTTCCATCTGGATTTTGTAAAATAATACAACCACTACATCCATCCGTTTCTTCGGGCAAATTACCCATGAGTAGGGAAGCACATGTCTGTCGTACGACCTCTTTATATTCTGGGGAGGCCTTTACTTTGGGTGATAGAAAATGAACGAGTCCTTCGTTCTGAGCAATCCATTCCGGTTTAAAAATTTCTTTATGAATATTCAGCAAATTATTTAGCAAGGATCGTAGTTGCAACTCATCAAGTTTTCCTGGGAGGCTATTGACTACACTGAGCAGCCGTCGTTGGAGTGATAGCTTTTCGTGGGTGCTATACCCCTTGAAGGTAATCCAGCGTAGGAGAAGCCGACCATTTTCATTATCAATTCCCAAATGTCCCGAGCCTCGGATTGTATGAACCATAAGGAACTGAAGGTCTTGCTTAAGTTCCCGTTCTCCAACAGCTGAGTAGAAAAATGCTTTTAATCGAGGCTTCCCGTCTAAGAGTTTACGATCGAAAATGTCGTTTTGTAAAACATTGATATGCGTCAACACATGTTTTAAACGCATTCTTTCATCCAGCGGTAAATTGTACGGCTCTTCATCTAAATGCTTTACAAATTTAGTGATACGTTTTTTCAAAGTGCCAACATGGTGACTTGTAAAAGGCATATTAATAATAGAACGCAAAACAAAACGTCCAGAACTGTCGGTTAACCGAATCTGCCTGCTATACTCAACTTTGGCTTCTTCCCAAAACTTAAAGTCTTTATCAAACTGAGTTTGTCCACTTAGGGTTTCAATTGTCATGATTTAGCCAGTGCTCAACTTAAGAATTAACGAATTTTTTTTTGGATCTTTCTATTAAGCGTATTTTTACTGAAGGTATAGGTCTCAAACTTGCACTCACATAATAGTCGGGAAGGCTTTTGTCCTTTATTCCCAGCTTGTAGGTCGTGATAATATGCTGCAAAACAACCTTGATCATGTCTCTAGCAAGAAGTTCACCTGGACATCTGTGAATGCCCTTTCCAAAAGGACAGTGCTGTTGTTTTCTCCTTCGATCAAAATGTATTTCATTTGGAGAATCAAAGGAATAAATACTTCGACCGATACTCAACGGGTGATAACCAATCATTTCCCCTTTATTTAATTCATAAGTTTTATCTGAAGATTTACCATCAGTTATTAAGATATCGGTGTCCCACCTCAACTGTCGAAGACTTCCTGCCGGTGGCGTAAGTCGTAGAACTTCATCGATAAATTTTTGTATATTTTTACTGTCATTTTGAAGCCATAGTATCAACTTGGGGTTCAGGGCTATGATCCGGCTACACTCAGTCAGTATAAATCCCGGGTTTTCTTGTATTCCCATCATAATGGTGATGATGTTATCCAGTACAAATTTTTCTTGTATTGTTATTTTTTTTCCATCGAGAGCATTATTTACGTCAATTAGCTGCTCATTTTTCATTTTGCTCTTTACAGGTTCCCACAAGTCCCATAGCATTTTTTGTAACGTGCGGTCAGAACGATTAGTACGGATCTGCTGTAGTAAATAGTTTGTAAGCTTATCATAATAAACTACCTTGGCAACCCCTTTCACAAGAATATTATGTGTAGGAGAAAACAAGGTGTTCCAAATGTGTGAGTAATCGATGTAGTCTTTTGAGTCTATTCCGAGCATAAATTTCGTCATACATGCCCAGGCCAACTCTGAATAACGGGTATTTCCTGTGTAAAAGCTTCCCTCTACAGCCCAGGGCTGTAGAATTTTCTCGTCAACATAACAAACCCAACCGTCAAGAGAGTCACGGAATCCATTGCAAAATTTTTCAATGTGCTGATCCACAATAGCTGAGGCTGGAGCCGACAGGCACAGAACTGAAAGCTTTTGTCCTAACATTGCGGCCATTTTTTTCATTTTAACTGTATCGTAAGGAGTAGAAATGTCTTCAGCGCTTTGAGGGTGTCTAGGAAATTTATGAACAATCTGACTTGTGTCGTTATCGATACATAGATGCATAGTAAACTGGGTCTTTATGACAAATCCTTCATCGCATTGTAAAGAGAGAATTTTTTCGCCTTGCTTACGTGCTTTCTCTGATGCTTGAAGTCTACTTTGTAATAATCTATCATCAACTGTAGTTACATGCTGAACTGGCTCTTTACCTCTACCTTTTTTGTATGACACCAATGTAACCGTTTCATTAATCTCCCATTTCACCACTTGTCTTTCATCTTGATCATTTGTAAGTATTCCTAAAGGTACATTATTAAGCCTGGGAATATTTTGTTCGGAAGAGTTATTCAATATAGTCATAAGTAATCCATTTCTTTTGCGATTAGTTATAATAAATTATCATTTATTCCTATGAGTAATTTACGAGTAAAGTAAAACATATGTCTACCGAAGTCAACTATAAAATTAGAATTTTGGTCTTGAGAAAGCCTCGTGGTTGGTATACCCTTTTGTTGGTGATCAGATTTTTTTTTTGAAGTAATCCTCTAGATTAATAGCAGGACTTGAACTAAAATATAGGAAGGGTAATTTATACCCGAGCAAGTAAGGAGTTTACCTAGATGAATAACAAAAGCAGGGTGACCTGCACAAGAAGGGTTAAATTTTCAGCGGGCCATCGTGTGATGGGCCATGAAAATAAATGCGCAACTCCTCATGGTCATAATTACGTTGTCGACATAACTGCTGAAGCCGAAAATCTTGACGACATTGGCCGTATCATTGATTTTTCAGTTTTAAAAGAAAAAATCGGTGGGTGGATAGACGAGAATTGGGATCATACTTTTCTTCTTTTTGAAAAGGATACGCAAACGATTGAGGCATTGAAACAGGCTCCCGCCAAAAAACCATTGTATATCTGCCCGTTCAATCCGACGGCGGAAGAGATCGCCAAATACCTGCTTCTAAAAATAGCCCCGGAAATTTTGAAGGGAACAGGCGTACACATCACAAAGATTGTCATTCACGAAACAGATAACTGCTCAGCAGAGGCTCGACTCGATTAAAATATCAGAAAAGCATTCTTTCGATATGCTCTGTTTAGACTGTAGATCAAACTGCATTTGATTGTGTTAGATTACTCTTTGAAAGCTGGGAGTTTTGACCAGTCAGGCCATGTCAGTTCCCAGACTCGATAGATTTTATTTTCTTTGTATTGGACAATTACAATAACTTCAATTTCTTTAGGCTCTTCATCGGGACGGCTAGTCGTTATATATACAATGCCGGCAACTTTTTCGCCGTCTTCGACAAAAGTCTCATCGTTGTAGTCAATTTCATACTGAATAGGTGTCTCATAAATATCTTGGTGCATGTCAAGGAAGGTCTTATAGTCAAACTCCTTACCATTGGTATATACCATAAGATCGCGATGAT
>JAJFMC010000013.1 GCA_021772365.1 Chlamydiota bacterium | reverse complement strand
TTTGTGGTGACATTGACGGGGGACTGACTAACGCTATTATCAAAGAAGTTGAAGCAAATAGTGGGTTTCAGTATGTCAATTCGGGCGGGTCCATTATTTTATCGATAAATTTATTGGATTTACGTGATCAAAATATTGGATTTCGCTATGATCGCGATAAGAGGGACCGAATCACTAATTGCATCGTTCCCACGGAGACTAGAATCACTGCTATTGTAGAAGTCAAGGTAATTGAAGCATGTTCAGGAAAGTGCATACTTGGACCAGTCGTACTTTCTTCAGACGAAGACTTCGACCACGACTATTACTCCAGCAGAAACGGGGTCAATATTTTTTCACTGGGCCAGCTTAGTGATATTGATGCTGCACGTGACGCAGTGAAAAACCCATTGAATAGAGCTTTAGCCAGGAAGATTGTGGAGTATGTCAACGAAAGTTGGTGAAATGAGCCATCAAAATAATCCGCTCGAATTCCCAGCGAAGCTCGAGTATTTATACGAAATGCTAACGTATATCAAGCAATCAGCGACAAATATTGGCTTTGCTAATACTCTAATTTCAAAAATTGAATTAGCTGGAGAAGAGGCTCTTGTCAACATTATTAGCCACGGATACCCTAAAAAATCTGGAACCATCCATATTCACTGTAAACAAATCGAAGAAGGGGCGTTATTAATTATAATTCAAGACGATGGAACCCCATTCAACCCTCTTGAAGCGATTAAAAACTTTAGCCCTTCTGAAGCAACTAATGATGAAGAGCCTGTTGATGATGCCCAAATAGGCGGATATGGTATTTTCTTCATTATCAACATGATGGATCATGTTGATTACAAATATGATGGCAAAAAAAACACCTTAATATTGAGAAAAAACCTTGCCTAGCAATCACTTCCAATGTTTGAAATAAGTTTTTCATTTTCTTGAATTTCCATCAGAAACTTTTCCAGGACACGTAGTACGAGTTTTGACGTATTATACACACCAGTCGTGGTAAAGGCCAGTTCCAGTTTTGGATGTTTAGGTTGATTTAAGGCGATTAATGTAAATGTCTTAGGGGTGTTATCTGATATATCCGGTACTATCCAAACAACAAAATCATCATTAACAAGTGTGATTTTTTCTTCAGTTTCTACCACATGAAAATACCTAGTCAATGCAGGGTCATGACGAGTTTCATCTAGATACTGAACAAGGTCCATCCCCCAGAGCAACTCTAGATTTACATCAACGATATCCTCTGGGAGCCAAGCACTTAAATCCTTACAGTATTTTTGATAACAAAACTCGAGCAACGATAAATTATCCATAAGCTCCTCAAAATTAAATAGAAATTATTTATATTTTTTACACCCAAACTAAGAACATATTTGGATATTTACTCACTACTCGTAATAAGCAAGAGTCGGGCCAAACCCTTAATTCTTTCTATTGATTGAAGGGGAAAAGTGATGTAATATGAATGATTTAACATGGAATGATTATGCTTGCTATTACAATTTGGATGACCAATATCTTTCTGATATTCCTTTTTTCTTCTGCGATAGCCGTACCCTTAGATTTGAATATCAGTGCGGAATCGGCCATACTAATTAACGTAAGTTCGGGAGAAATCCTTTTTGAAAAAAATGCACATGCTCAACAATACCCTGCGAGTATAACTAAAATAGCAACAGCTCTATATACATTTCATGTTTATCATAACAAGTTAAACACTATGATCAAAGCTGAACATGACGCAGTTGCCTCTATTGCTAAAGAAGCTAAAAAACGCTCTAATTACACACTACCGGCACACTGGCTTGAGCCAGGTGCAACTCATATTGGAATAAAACGCAATGAGCTCCTGTCTTTACAGGATTTACTAAATGGTATGTTAATATCTTCAGGTAATGATGCATCAAATGTTATTGCTCAATACATTGGTGGTAGCGTTTCTAACTTTATGGTAGACTTAAACAGTCACCTAAAAGAAATAGGTTGTACTCACACAAATTTTTGTAATCCACATGGACTACACCACCCAAATCATCGAACGACGGCTTATGATATGGCACTTATCAGCAGAGAAGCGATGAAATATCCCGTTTTTAGAGAAATCGTTAAAACAATAAGGTATACCCGTCCGAAGACCAACAAACAATCCCCGACAACTCTTATTCAAACAAATCGGCTATTGAGAAAAGGTAAAAACTACTATGAAAAAGCTATTGGAATTAAAACCGGATGGACCTCAGACGCCATGAATACACTAGTGGCTTGTGCGGAGTATAACGGTCGGGAACTCATCGCCGTTTTAATAAAAGTGAAAGAACGCGAAACGATTTTTCAAGAAGCAAAAATTATGTTTGAAACAGCATTTAATCAACCCCTCGTCCAACGAGTCCTTCTTAAGGCTGGGTTACAAAAATACTCTCTAAAAAACCCAGAAGCATCGAAAGATATACCCACATATCTAGCAGGAGACGTTTGCACAGATTTTTACCCTGCGGAAGAACCCTCTCTTAAATGCACGTTAACATGGTTAT
>JAJFMC010000120.1 GCA_021772365.1 Chlamydiota bacterium | reverse complement strand
GTCGAATACAGATAACCTGGTAATAAGTGGTTCCAACACCCTTCCATTAACTTTTAGGTCTTCCCATATTCTTTCTGAAAGGTCATCGATGTTTACCAGATGTGTTTGTTGTCTTTCAGATGATTTACTGTAATCCAATAAGACTTCCCGACAAAAATTCTTCAAAAGAAACTCCAACATGAATGCTGAAGGTTGTATGAAATTTACGAACTGTTCTGAACGATCGAACACCTCAATAAGCTGTTGATCGAATTCTATGGCCTCTTGTTCATCAACGATGAGTGGTAGTTTGCTCACAGTCATCTGATCTTTGACTTCTACGTAATTAATTAATGATCGCAAGATTTTCCACTTCAATTCATATTTGGTGTTATTTTCGATTTTGATCATTTTAGGAATTTGTATACAGCCACTCCAGGTTTTGACTCCTTTTTCATTCATACATGGAGTAACGGTCCATACAAACTCTATCGTCCCAATAGGCTTTTTCAAGTCGGGTACATGTGATGATCCATGTAAGCGTTTTTTTAATTGATAGGTGATGTACTTAATAGAACGGATAACACGGTATGTTCCATCGGGATCAACATCTATATGGATATGTCCATGGCCTTTTTTAGGTAGTGTAGCAATACCGCATTGTAGACCAGGATACAGTAATCGAAAAGCTTCGTGAAAATGTTTCCAAGGTATCACACACAATGATAAAAGCTCCTTAGTAGCAACTTCTTTGTTCTGTAAGATGTTTTCCACTTCTGTTTCTAATTCGTGAAGAGATACATCTTTGTGGCATTCTCGATAATATTTGTAGAGAAACTCTGTAAAAAAAACTTTGCACACATCAACGCCGCCCCCAGTAAGGTTACGAGTGTTTACAGACTCATTGTTGACTGTAAGCCTGTTTAAGCATAGACCATTGTAAGAAGTGAATCCCTTAGTGATTTTATCCATATTCAGATCAGTGAATTTTATGATAGCATCTTGAGGCTCCCATACGTAATGCTTATGTGTATAGATTTTTAAAGAATCGTGAAAGTCTAAATGGATTTCTGCAAGGTCGGGCCTTAACAGGAGATGCGAGTTAGTATCGATGTATTCGCGGAGAAAATTAAAAAGCCTGCCTTCTATATATTTTTGGAATAGTTCGTTGATTTGTTTGTCAGAAATCTTGTCTACATGACTCATAAAGTTATGAAGGTCATCTTTATAGTGAATGAGATAGCTTAGTAGGTTGGCTAAATTCATCGTCCAATCTGTTTTCGCTCTCTTTTTTTCAAGGTATTCAATGAGCCCTTTTTTCATTTCCATAATACAGGGAAGAACTCTACTTGTAAGAATCCCATTGGTTTGAATTTTTTCGAGTACCAACTTCATATACATCGTAGAGCGTGGTGATGTTGAATGGTCCATCTTGAGAGGGCTATCTACAAATTCCGAAGCATCACTGTTTAAGATTTTATCGAACTGAAGTTTGATGAATGTTTTTAAAACTTGCTTAATAGTTTCTAGACAGGGGATGGGAGTTTCGCTTTTGTCTAAGCGTTCATGAATATTTGTGACGGCAGACTTGTTGAAGCGTTTTTTTCTTTTTGTTTCATAGGGGAGATTTGTTATCCAATCGTCATTTTCTAATTTATCATAAACGGGAGATTCGAAAGTAGTTTTTACCGTTGACCCTTTTCGGGCTTTTAATTTTGAAACCCGTTGACGAGGTGAAAACCCACCTTTACTTGAGTTGGTGGGTAAGTTGCTTGAACTTAGAGAAGTATTTCTTCGTCTCGGGGACTTCATCGCATTGTGTCTTGGAAGTTGAGGGCTTGAAAATCTGGTAGGTGCAGAACTTTGTTTAATGTTTCCATCATTTGACCTTCTTAGTGGTGGTGGAGAGTGTCTGCTTGAATTAATTTTTCTAGGGGTTATAGAGGATTGAAGGTCATCATAAGTCGGTATTATTCCGATGTCAATTTTAAGAAGATTCCTTAATGCACCTTCTCTAGTTTTACTTTGTCCGTCACCGAATCGAACTTTATGAGGGGAGTTTTCGGAGTCAGTCGATGAAGAGAGTAAAAGGGTTTTTGTTGCTTCAGTATGACTTTTTGAATTTGTGTCAATCGCCTTATGATGGCTCATTTCCTTCGAAACTCTTTGGGGAGACAGTTCATTGTTATCTGCGAGTTGTTCTTCCATGGCTTTTTGTTCGAAAAAAGCCTTTAAGCTTGGTACTGATATATGATGCCCCAATTTACCAATTGGAACTTTAATTATTTCCTCTGTTGTTGATTGAGTGTTGCTATCTACAGATACAATTGTCATTTATCCCCTCCCCGATGGAAATATTCAAAGTCAAAAAGTATCGGCATCATAGTTGAATGAGGATTTAACATCAATATAAATTTTTTTAAACATGGGAATTTGACAACACTGTAGAAACAGATGAATATTCCATGTATTCAAATAAATATTTAATATAAAATCCCAAATTTTGAATCATGATCTCTATAGGTTGAATTTCAAACCTTCAACCAATTGAGCATTTGAAACAGTTTCATGAGGGGGGATTTCATTTCGTTAATGACAATTTATATTTCCTTAATCTTTTCTTAATGCCAATGCTTCACATTGTGGCTTTAAGAAAAACTCAATAGTAAAGGAGAAAGAAGATGGTAAACCCAAATGCTCATGTGATCCCAGGAACTAGATTAAACACAAACTTTGGTCGAGGAGGTCATGCGCCTTTCAGAGGTGCTCATGTGCCTGTCGGCAGAAGAAACAACACTAGTTACACACCTTCTGTTAGTTCGTCTCGAATGAGTTCTGTATTTCAGAGTTCACACGTGGTACCAGGAACAAGAAAAGATTATTCAACGACGTACGTTCCGACACATCACACTACGACGTATGTTCCAACCTCTACAACAAGAAGCTACTCTTATCTCGGTGGAGGTGGAGGCTTTGCAGCGATTCTGACGATAAGTTTGATTGCTTTAGGATTTCTGGCCCTGTTTCCACTACTATTAATATAATAATGCATCCTCTGATTGGATAATAAAAATAAAAATAATAATGAAGATGATCCATAATTTAGCGTTATGGGTCATTTTTTTTTGTCCCTGTATGGAGCTTTTTTTGGTATTGACAGTTCTTCAACGTTCGACCTATATATAAGATATATCTATCCAACTGCCCTAAGAGTTGTTTAATTCTAGCATCTTGATTGTCAGTAGTTATCCAAGGAGGGATGATGAATTCCAATAAGCATGAAGAGTTTATTCACCGAGCCATCGAGCTCAGTAGAAAGGCCTCTATAGAAGAGAAAAGTGGCGGTGTTTTCGGTGCCGTCATCGTCAAAGACGGAGTCATCATCAGCGAGGGGTATAATCAGGTCATCAAAAACCATGACCCTACGTGGCATGCGGAAATCCATGCAATCAGAGATGCATGTAAAGTACTGGGGACACCGCACTTAGAAGGGTGTGTTATGTATACTAGTGCCGAATGTTGTCCAATGTGTTTATCAGCAGCATATTGGGCACATATACGCCATATCTACTATGCCTCAACAACTAAAGATGCTCTTGAATACGGTGGATTTGCCGATATCAATATTCTTGAGGAACTTAGAAAAGATCCCAGCGATCGAGACATCACTTTCACACAAATTTCTCGTCCCGAAGCTGTAGCTGTATGGAAAGAGTTTTCTGAAATGCCTGATCGAGCACAATACTAGGGTGAATTGATGGGTTTATCTGTTAATAAAGAAGTAATCTTCACTATTAGTGTATCCCCTAGAATTGGGTGTGAAGATGTTTTTCTAGATTGGAAGAAACGTTTGAATGCCGTAGTAGCCTCCTTTTCGGGGTTTGTCAGTATTGAGATTTCTATTTCGACAACAAAAAATGATGAATGGGTCATTACACAGAGATTTCGTGATAAAAGCTCCCTGCAAATATGGCAAGGGTCGAATGAGCATCAACTGTTGATGAATGAACTTAATGAAATTGCGAAAAGGGAAACGATTAAGCGGATTTTATCTAAAATAGACGAAGGTGATTATGGTGTAACAGAAGTGATTGTGACACGAGTTAATCCTGGGAGGGAGATGGAGTTTCGAGAATGGATGGCTAGCATTCATCAAATGGAAGCAAAATTTCCTGGTTTCAGAGGCGCATACGTACAATCTCCAAATGATGGACGGGGGAGAAACTGGATTACTTTACTACAATTTGACACAAATGAACACCTCGAAAAATGGCTGGCTTCTCCTGAAAGGAGAGATGTATTAAAAGGGTCTGAAGCACTTGTCGACTCACTCGAACAACACACGGTCATTTCTCCTTATGCAGGATGGTTCTCTAATATTTCAGAATCAGGTACGGCACCGCCAAACTGGAAGCAAGCGATGATTGTTCTTTTGGTTCTTTTTCCCATAGTCGTTTTGGAAATTCAGTTCCTTAATCCCTATATCGATAGTCTAGGACTCTCTCTATCGACGTTTTTTGCAAATGCTCTCAGCGTTTCGATAGTGACTTGGCTGATGATGCCCATAGCGATAAAAGGCCTAGGATGGTGGCTATCTCCTGAGGGCAACTCTATCCCTTTGAGCAACTTGTTAGGTACACTATTCGTCTTTGGTCTTTATGCACTCGAAGTGTTCATTTTTTGGGCTTTATTTTAATCTTTCAGCCAGTTGAATTGCATTCGGACGCTCGTTTGGATCAATCATAAGACACTCTTTGATAAGTGTATTGACATTCTCCTGAGCACTACTACAGTTTTTAGGAAAACGGCTGTTTAAAGTGTCATGAACGTCGTCTTGAGTCAGTTCCTTCAGTTGGGAGAATATGTGGATTCTGCTACTACTGTCTAAGAAGGGGATATCACGTCCACTGCTTCCGTATAGTGCTTGGCACATAGTGATACCAAATGCCCAAACGTCTGATGCAAAGGATTGATTTTGGTGTTTATCATGACCGTTAGGATAACATACTTCCGGAGAGTTGTAGTGTTTTGTTCCCGACATCGGCTGGTTGTTGGGAAGGATGCCGGATGGGCCTACGTAAACGGCTTCTCCTAAATCTGCGAGAACACCTAAAAATAGGGTTTTATCGTCAGTTACTGTTTTTTTTATAAGGACATTTCCCGGTTTAATATCTCGATGGATATAGCCTCTTTCGTGCATAACAGCTAGGCCTGTAGCAATGTTACCGAATAAAGAAACTAGAAGAGAAATGTCTCTGTCATTTCCTTTTCGGTAAGAGACACCTCCTAGTGATGAAAAATATAAAGGTGGAAAAAAAGCCAATTTTCTAACAGTGGTTTTTTCAGCGGTTTTTTTGATCTCTATGATTTCAGAGGCTTCCAGATTTTTTTTATTTTTCCACATACTGGGGATTTCTTCTTTATCGTAAACGGTCAATGCTTCAGCGGGATCTTCAATATAGGGGCAGTTGGCAAACAGATGTTTGAGGCGTTCTTCGACAACATCGAATGAATCGAGTCTCATCACAACATCGGCAGTTTTTCCAATTGTGTTTTCTTTTAACGTCACCCCTTCGTGGACGGATTTGACAGCCCCTTTTCCAAGCTCCTTTTTTCTAAAACCTCTTTTTTTGACATGAACAACTAAATTTTTGTTGATGGGGTCGTATGTTACAGGATGTTCAAGACCTTCTTCACTACCCTTATCGAAATGGAAAGAAATCGGCTGATTGAGTTGCGTTTCATCAAGAAATCCAAGAGGTTGTTTATAGACCTTTGCCTTTTGTTTCAGAATATTGCGGTACTGTTTTATATGTTTATAGGTAAGGCCTGCAGCATCAGTGACAGCGATATTCAGAAGTTTTATAGTCAGATTGTGGAGTTTTTCACACGACTCATTAAGACTATCATGCTGACTTTCCAATATCTCTGCATGTGTGGGATTGAATTTCTCAAAAATTCGTACAAGTTTTTCGATCACTCGAAATGTTTGTTTGAGTCCTTCTTCAGCATCCTTGAGACTTTCGATGGACTGAGACTGTTTTTCTAATAGGTCATCAATACGTTTTTCAAATTTTTCGATATGTGATTTTAGTTTTCCTTGTTCACAAAAAAGCTCGAATAGTCCGGGAGGTAAGCTACGGTGCCCAACGGAATTTCCGGGAAGCTGTAAATACGATTTAGTTTTCCGCAAGGTACGAACAACTTGTCCACCAGAGCGAGTACCCATTCCATCTGCTTCAAATTTTCTGAAAGGCTGGAATAGGTCGTTCAGCGATAAAGGAGGAGCGTTATAGGGCGTATATGTTACCGGTGGTCGGCGCTTCACACATTCGATGTCCATGACAAGTTCGGAACTGTTCATACGTTTAGTTGGATCAAGTATTAGACAACGTCTGATTAGTAGCTGCAAACTATACTCTTGCATAGTTTTGGGCTGAGGCATGCATTTATCTATTAACTCGTTGATAGTCTCTTTGTTAATTTCAGGAATGAGGGAAGTGTCGTTAATAGGAAATGGAAAATCATCTGAATCTTCACCATATAGATACTGCCAAGCTGTGATCGCGAATGACCAAATATCTCCTTTTTGTGATAAAGGCTCTTTGCCGCTATTGAAACATTCAGGAGGCAGATATTTTTTATTTCCTAGGTATTTTGGACTGCACATTTTTGGGCGGCCATCGGGAAAAAATCCTGGTTTGCCATCTTTCCCTTTTCCTTGAACAAGAGGTTGCTTTTTGTTGTCGTCAACTTCTACAAGCATCTCCAAGTTGCCTATCACTCCACAGTTCGTGCTAGTGTCAGGTTTGAGTAGCAAACTCGCGGGTTTGATATTTCCATGGATATATCCAGCTTGATGGATCGTATGAATCCCTTTGGCATAATCCTGAAG
>JAJFMC010000119.1 GCA_021772365.1 Chlamydiota bacterium | reverse complement strand
TGTCGTAAACGACTTTTTTACACCCATCTGCTAAGCCTCGATTTTCGGTAAGGGGTTGAACCCTTACCTTCAAATCGAGGCTACGCATCTGGGCGCAAAAAAGACCGTTTACGACAAGTTTGGGGTAGCAATCAGGGTCTTGGCGGAGCATTGGATGAACAGGATGTGCTCTCTTTTTTCCAAAGTCTTTGTATTTACTCCGGTATATATCCACACGAGTTGAAGAATTGGGATTTTGGTTTGTTTGGGTATATAATTATGAAATAAAGTATATGCTGTTGTATGATCCAATGATAAAAAATAGTTTATGCAGTGAATAGATGGATGTAAGTAAAATGTTTATTATTTTATTTATTTACTTTTTCTTTCACAGATCTACCGATCAAGGAGGGTGTATACATGACGATAGTGCAGCAGAACGAGTCGGCTAACAACTGCAGCCAATTAGTGGTATATACCCCAATGAATTCAAAACCTGTCAGAAAAAAAAACAACACCACCAATTCTTCAAACCTAAGTTTATGGATGGTTAGGGTTCACCTACAAGCCTATCGAGCTGTCTGCAATAAGATCACTGATGCAGGGTTGTATGTTATCAATAAAGTTGTGAGGCCTGAAAAGACTTTTGAAGATTATGATGAATTCGGAACTTATCTCAGAAGATTTGCTCCGATTGACTATACGTATGTAACTTGCAGGCGTGCGGTCAACAAGGTAACCAGAGTGGTGGCTGATGTAGATGTTTTTGATTCTAAAGAGTTAAAGACAAATAAGCAAAGACAGGATGAACGAGAGATACAACAAGAGTTCGGAAAAGACCCGGTATACAAAAATTTCATTGCAGATACGGCAAAGCTCATCGATGTCCTGTTCCCTAAACTCGTATGTGCTCAGATGATTGGTCTTCCCAGTCTAGCAGAACAGTGTTTAATCTATAAATTATGGCTTCCTTGCCGTTACATCAACTATCAAATCAATAGACGTACGGATTACCGGAATCGATCATTGGAATCAGGAATATTTAAAACGATGACCAGATGGTACTGGTTTATGACTACAAATTTCACACACTCGATACTTTGCAAAGAGAATGTCTCTCCCATTCTTAATTTTGAACACGTTTTATTGAAAATTTGTATGAAGCTCAAACCAAAGATTGAGGGAGGCGGTAAGGGAACATCCATGGTCGATGTTATCCTAAATTCTATCGCTAACTCCATTGAGCGTTTGCAGGAATGCGATGAGTATATGGGGCAATTGGAATTTGATTCCAGGCGAGAAGCATTTATCGAAAGGATTGAATGGTATCGAAAACATGACTATCTTCCTCCCGGTTTACCAGACGCAGGTGATGAGCTTGATAAGGCCCTGTACGAGTACCTAGACGAAATTTCCACGAAAATTTTAGATGAACTGGCACCAAAAAAGTTTAAAAATCAATTTGTCCATTTTTTATATTGGCTCGAAGGAAAACATGGACTGATCAAACTTCTCAGTTACCTCATCGGTGAGCTTGGCGTTAAACAGGTGTCTGATCCGCACCTGTTTGCTCTAGCCATCCTAACGGCTTTAGGGGGCGAAGTCGCAGATTTCGAAATTGACGGCTTTGGAAGAGGAAAGATGGAGACGATCTTTAAGGCTGGTGAGAAGATGATCAAACACTTGTTAGAAGAAGGGATCTCTTCTTCCGTAGTCGTCGAGGATTTCTTGAATACAGGACTTAAGCATAACCCGCAAGGTGTAGAAGGCATCAAACAAAAAAAAGAGGCAAGAGAAAAGTTAGAAAGGGTGCTATGTGATCTCCTATATGACGGTATAAAACCCGAATCGTATCGATATACCGGAGGTCTTAAAGATTTCAGGAAATTCATGCAGAATATTCCGGTTCTGGGAATGGCTACTGTTATCATGAATACTATGTATAGTACGTTGCATTTATCGATTTCGTATTACTTTAGAGGTAAGGAGCAGTATGCCGACTCACTTCCCATTTTTATGCTGAAAAGTATGTGGGGAAAGGACTACACGAAAATTCTTACAAAGAAAACAATGGAATTGATCTATCACCCTGGCTGGCGTTTCGTTGCGCTACAGCTTATTCACGATGTCACCAACCATATTTTTAATAAAGCTGAAGAGGTTCATCAGCTCAAAAAAAAACCTTCTACAAATGAAAATATCCGATCAATCGCTTCATTTGTTATCAATCATTACACTGCTGATGTGGCGTCTGTACCTGTTGAGCCATTTTTCAAATTCTTACTCAGTGATGAAATGATCGAGTCTATCAAAGAAATGTTCAGCTCCCCGGGAAAGCCTTTTCTTGAAACCGCGATGGAGTCGATTTTACCTACGATCAACGAAATAACGCTATACCTACGGGTGGGTGAGTCTTTCCGTAAAGACAGCATTTTCTTCGAAGGTGATGCAAAATTTTGGGAGCTGTATATTCGTGAATATTTAAATCGTGCCGTTGTGGTTAAAGTCAGAGAAAGATACTCCCATCATGAACGTCC
>JAJFMC010000118.1 GCA_021772365.1 Chlamydiota bacterium | reverse complement strand
CGTCATCTTCGAGATCGATGGGTTGTGGCTGTACACTTCCTAGTACTGCGGCACCTCCGGCTTCCCACTTATAACAATGAGCTTCTTGACCCACGATATACTCTTCACCTCGCTGGCAATGAGCCATCACTCCAGCAAGGTTCGTTTGTGTAGCTGTCGGAAAAAATAAGGCAGACTCCTTGCCGAGGAGTTCAGCAACTTCTTTCTGGAATAGCTTGATCGTTGGGTCTTCACCCCAAACGTCGTCCCCAACGGGAGCGCGCATCATATACTCTTTCATCTCTTCAGATGGACGAGTCATCGTGTCGCTTCGATAATCAATCGTCATAACTTAATCTCCTTGGAAAGCTGAGAGCGTACCACAGATAACATTGCTCTAATAGTAAAGTTATCCTATGATAATCGAAAATTAATTTTGAGAGGGAAAATGAGTTCATCGGAATCCAAACTCACACACGTCGTCGCTGCTGGTGTGATCGGCAACAGCCTAGAAGTTTACGACTATAATCTGTACGGATACTATGCAGCAATATTCGCCACCCTATTTTTCAATAGCGACAACTTATTGTCTGGCCTCCTCGCTAGTTATGGAATCTTCGCAGCAGGTTTCATTATGCGACCGGTGGGGGCATTGATTTTTGGATACATCGGCGACAGATGGGGCCGAAAAAAAGCTCTTGAGTTGTCCATCCTTCTTATGGCGATCCCTACTGCATTGATGGGTGTTTTGCCTGGATATGTCACCATAGGATTACTAGCACCTCTCTTACTCACAACCTTTCGACTGCTACAAGGTGTTGCTGTCGGCGGCGAGCTTGTCGGATCGTTTTCTTTCCTGATAGAACATGCTCCAGAGAATAAACGTGCATTTTTTAGCTCATGGTCTCTTGTGGGAACGTTTGGAGGTAAGCTTTGGGCTGCGATGACCGTTGCTCTTTTCGCCTACTTGTTTTCGGAACAGTCGCTAAAAGACTGGGCATGGCGCATTCCTTTCTTTCTGGGTTTGGTATTTGCTTTTATCGGTTACCGCATACGTCTAAATGTATCGGAAACACCGGTTTTTCAAGAGATGAAACGTAATGGTTCTTCAAAAAGGGTGTCTGCTATTGAGGTTGTCAGGCGATATAAAATGCAGATTCTTCAACTGTTTTTGATGACAATCGTTCATACTGTTTCCGTTTATTTGTTGTTTATTTATATGCCTATCTTTCTGTCGACGACAGGTGCTGCACCCTATTTCTGGGCGGTAACATCCACAGCACTATCATTGGCGGTTACAACTGCTTTATTACCAATGGGAGGACTTCTTGCTGATCGATTTGGGAGAAAACCCTTTTTATTTTGGGGAACAGTATTTTTAATTGCTTTGGCATTTCCCTCTTTTTATCTGTTTGAAACTCGATCCATTCCTTTGATCGTTCTGGCACAGTGTGCTATGTCTGTAGCCTTTGCATTGATGCACGCACCATTTCCCGCTATCTATGTAGAGCTTTTTCCTCCACATGTGAGGTACACAGCAACGGCTATTGCTTATAATTTAAGTACTGCTGTTTTCGGTGGGTTCACGCCGCTTTTATGTACCTGGCTCGTGGCATATACTGATAGTCACTTTGCACCCCTCTATTGGCTCACTGCTGTAGGTATCGTTAGTTCCTTAGCAGTGCTGACCCTGCCCGAAACGAAAACAGAACCAAAGCTTGTTTTGAATTAGTTCTATAGCTAAATAAGTTAAAATTAGGTTTGAAAAGGGGTACCCACCTAAGAAAAATACTTAGGTGGGTAAGGAGGTATTTATGATTTTTCCGGGATACAAAAACCGTTGAGAAGTTCTTCCATCACTTCTTTTTTGTCATCTACGAGGTCGTCGAGGGTGTATGCGACAACTTGAACAGTTCCTTCTTTTCCAGAGTAGATGTTGTACATGTAGGTGAATTTTGTATCCATTATCTTTCCCGACCAGATGAGGTAGAGGACTTCGACACCATTGACAAGGTGATTTTCCATTTTCAGAATTTTAATATCTTCAACACCACTGTGTTTTGCTCCTTCAAAGATGATGTAGGGGGCATCTTCTAGGGGAGTGATGTCTTCTTCGGGGATGATCATGGCGAACGCATCTCCATCATCTATCTTGAAACTATACTCAGCTACGTTATTTAGGTTTTCTTTCAGCAGCTCCCATTTATTGGGATTGTACCATAAACAATAGTCAACTTCCTGTCCCACTATTTTGTCTGTGGATTCAGAGCTTTTTTGAATGACTTTTTCAAATGTCGCTTCTTTTAGGCCTACGCCGGGTTGGTTATCTACTTCTTTAGCTTGCAACGTAAAGATGGAAATTACAGATATCACCAGGAGAGTGATGATGGTACGGATGGGTTTTTCCATATAAAAGCTCCCTTCTTCTTGAGTATACAGTTGGTTTTGGTAAAGCAATAATCATGCCAAGGCAGGAGCTCTACTGCCGCGAATAGTACCTTTGGTTGTAGTAGGCCTCTAATTCGTTAAGGATAGAGGAAATTTTTTCTTCTTCATCGATTGTTTCTCCCTTGAATAGGGCTATATCTTCAAGAAGTAAGTCATTTAAATATCGTTGCATATGCTCAACATCAGAAAGTTTTTCTTTGAGCTCTTCGAGGAAAATCATTAACTGCTTATATGCAGAATGTTGTAGTTGGCGCGAAAACTCATCGAGGAGGGGTGGGGCAAAAGCCAGGTTTTCTGACAGCTCTTGAAGAATGATGGGCACAGTGCCATGGGTGAATGCTTTGCCCATCAGTTGGATATAACTAAGAGTGAATTTCTCAAAATCGGTATTCGCTTGTTCGTAGTCGTATGAAAGTTTTTCCTCCTGTTCTTTAATTCTTTCGATTAAAAACTCTTGCGTATGGCCACGGTTTTTAAACTGTTCAGGTGTGGAAAGGCGAGCTTCTTGAAGCTGGTTGTAGGGAATCTTGATGTACTTTTCATTCATAATAGCATTAGTCTCTGAAAGGTAGTCATATGCATAGGGAAGAGTAACCAAGAGATCAAAATAATGAGTGAGCGGCTCAACTGGGCAATTAGCGCATAACGAGGACTTAACAATGGTCTCACTTAATGTTTGATGCAAAGAGAGTAGCTCCTGTTTTCCCATGTCGAAAGCTTCTTTTTTGAGCTTGAGCAGCTCCTTTCCGTGTTTGTTATGTTTTCCCATCGGTAATAAAGTATTGGCGATTTCCTTCCTATTCTCTTGCAGGATAGAAAAATGGGTCATTAAATCTAACCGATGAGGACAGACAGGGATAAGTTGAACTGCTAGTGACCAACCATGATGTTGCGATGGGTGGGGGAAGCCTGTTTGTGTTGAGCTCGTTGTTAAGTGGAAACTATCTGACATGGGGATAGGGCGTTCGGTGTTCTCCGGATTTCTCTTGAATTTTCCTTTCAGCTCAATTGTCTCTCCAGGAAAAGGGGTTATCGTTTGGAATAGGGAAACAATCCCTTTTTCGGGGTCTTCAGATAAGAGAACGATTGGTGTTTTTTGAACGGTTTCTCTTTTAACTTTGAGCTTATGATCACGTAACAGGGTGATCGCTTTCATGCGGAAGTGGTCGATTTCCTGAGTAGTGATCTTTCTTTTACGTGTTGATTTTGAAGGGGAATCAAGAGAACAAGCGACTTTGGAAAATGCATGTTGTAGTTTGTCGACAGTTCGTTGCTTCGTTTTGACGTTAGTACTTGCAGAAAAAGGAAGGTGTAGTTTTTTTGATTCTAAAAATGGGGGGGGGCTTAGTTGTTGATTCGAGAGAAACCTTGTAATTTTGTCACACCAACGGGACGAGGGTGCGTTTGACTCGATATGTTTGTTGTAGGATTTGATCGAGTCGACAGCAAGTGTAGCCAGTTTTTTTTCTTCTTTAGTGCCTTTTTTGAGTTTTTCAATGAGGTGGTAGTGATTTTTGATGGTTTCGAGAGCTTTAGTCAGTTCACATTCTAAAGGTTGTATTTCAGGCTTTTTTCTTCCCAGTCTATGCAAAAAAAGGGTTCCGATTTGGCGAATCGTTTCCTTGAAGTATTTGAGGGTGGCCGCAGCACCTTGTAGAGGTGCTTTTCCTTTGGAGTATTTATTAATGACTGCAATGGCCTCATGCAACTCTCGGTATTCATCGAGATATGTAGACTCTTTTTCGCTCATTTTTGGCCTAAAAGTTTAAGCTTGGGTATATTCCGAAACAAGTCAAAAAATTTGGTTTTTAATAAAGAGAAAGTTCACGCGATTGGACGATCGTAAGTTGTCTAATATAAATATTATAAGGTGACTTACGATCGTCCAGTCTGGGGTCTTTCTTAAAGCCAAAATTCCAAGTTTTAAACTTGTTTGGGTATAGGCTTCCCACATGCCGCTTCAATTTTCACTTCCGAATCTAGGGTGAGAATCAACTCCTTCCCATCTTCAAAGACTTCGTGAAGGGAAATAAGCTCTCCTCTTTTTAGATAATCGAACGCCTTTAGCGTTTTGGGGAGCGTACTAAGGTTTGAGCTTAGCCGTTTTTTCCCTTGTGTGCCACATAAATAAAAACTTTTCCCTTGGTGGGTGTCGATTGGTGGGCTGGTAATTCTGTGATATTTACCTTCAGGTAACTGTGGCCATCCTGCTTCGGGGTGGCGGAATATAACATAGCTCATCTTAAGAGAACTTAAAAATATTTTGGCGCCACGTTGGATTTCACGAATGAGATAAGGTTTCTCAAACTCTCTTTGAGCATAACACGGACTATTTCTTGCTTTCAGTGCAGGGCATTCGCCACGCCACACACACGGTGCTTGCACGGGAACGCCGTCCTTAACAAACCGGTCGCGCAAAGAGAGGATGCGCTGATTGTGTGTAAGCAGTGAAGAATCTACAATAAGAAGATACCCGTCTGGCGTTAACCTATTGAATAACGATTGAATGAAAGCATCTTGATCTTCTTTCCAACTCTTTTGGGTGTCGGGAAAAAGCTCAGCGAGACTGTGCGATAAAATGATCAGGTCAAACTTGCCTTCTACAGGGCATCTGCCTTGTAAACAGTCCCAACGCCTGATGGTTAATGTATGGCCATAGCGCCCACAAATTTCGGCTCCTTGCTTCAAAGCGTCTAGATTGCGGTCTGTAGCTGTGACGTCCGTAGCACCATGACGTAAAGCGGCAAATGCATAGGGTGCCGGTCCACTGCAAATATCTAATACTCGTTCCGGTGCCTTGGGAAGTTCGTTGATTAGTGATAATGCTTCTTGATAGT
>JAJFMC010000117.1 GCA_021772365.1 Chlamydiota bacterium | reverse complement strand
AGGATGAGCAGGATGAGCAGGATGAGCAGGATGAGCAGGATGAGCAGGATGAGCAGGATGAGCAGGATGAGCAGGATGAGCAGGATGAGCAGGATGAGCAGGATGAGCAGGATGAGCAGGATGAGCAGGATGAGCAGGACGAGCAGGATGAATAGTAATTTTTTTAGCTATGAAGACTATCATGATATCCTATCTATCCTGTTCATCCTGTATAAATATTTATAGAAATGCAGGGGCACGGTCATTGTTCGGCCCTCTATTTGTAAGTTAGCTTGATGCATAAGCCTGTTGGTCTTGTTAAAAGATTTTAGATGTATTTGTTGATAGAGCTTTTGTTTGCCTCGTATCTTTCTACTTAGAATTCGATGCACGGCGGGCCGCAACACGATTTCCTGTTGGGCTTCTTGGCACTAAGGGATAAATAGAAAGCGATGCGGTGGTCATCTTCTTTATGTTGATACGAAAGTTTGAGGTTCCATGCCGAGCCAAGGTTTGTGATGATATCTGTTTGGTATTCGGTATATGACGGCTCGAATTCGCGGTTCCAACCGTGTCGAATCTGAAAATCGATCGCCCAGTAGGGATGAAAACGGTAGAATGTATGAAGTAGTAGGGTGTCGCGCCTGTCCGATAGTGCTGAGTACCGTAGCTCTTCAACTGACCGATAGGAATCCAACACAAAGTTATGGTGGTCGGCCTTCCTCCAGTCATAGGCTCCTCGATGTCTGAACTCCGTAGCAATAGCGAAATTTGCGCTCGCTGTCCAATCGATGCGGTAGTTAAAATGATCGAGTTGGTTTTCCTGAACGTTCCATGCAGTCGTCACAGTGTGCTTGAGGTCGTTGTAAAAATTAAAAGTCGTTTTACAATACACTTTTTGGAACGTTTCCGGGATGGTTTCTGTGTCTATGAAAGCATAGCTGTACAGGTCAAAATTTAAATAGCGATGGATACAACCACTATCGCAACTTTTGAAATATACGTTGTTATTGAGTCCTACACGGAGGGTGTTGAGGTAATACCAGCCGTCTTCGATGTCAAAAATAAAATGATCATCGGGACTGTTCGATGGAAAGGTGTAGTAGCTGTAGTTGAGGTAAGGCTCCAATACGTGCTTTTTATCGCCAAAAAATCGGTATACATGAGTGTTTGCTTGTACAGAAAATAAGCCGATAAATAGATCTTGCGCGTCTTTTTCCGGACTGTTTCCATAGTACATCGCTTGAATGCCTGCCTCGGGAGTCACGTGAATAGGACCTAAACAAAAGGGGCGATAAAAATTTTGTCGCAGTTCAAAGCGTGTGGAACTGTAGTCGTGGACATTTCGTAAATCAGTGGCGTAGTCGTAGTCGAGGAATCCTGCGCGGACAAGTGTTTCCGAAACAACTCCCGTTCTGGCGATGGCATACGGGTGGAAACGGAACTCGACAGCGGGAAGTTCTTGCTTCACTGTTTGGAATCCATTGATTTGCAACCTCGTTGCTAGGTTTGCTATCCATGAGGGCTCTTGATGCCTGATGAGAAGTTCTGTCCTTCCTGCTTCCTCGATTTTGAGGGTTTCATCGCTATAGTCTTCGGGCATGTCTTTGTCGCTAAGTTTATCCCATGATGCTTTGACGAGCGTTCGATCACAATTAAGTGTTTGGAAGTATAATCCCTGAAAACGATAACGGTATCTCTCGTCGGGATCGCTGATCGAGGAGTCGCGAGCGAAGTAGTTGATCATTTCAAGGTGCTGACGTTTGTCAGGCGAGCGGTAGTGGGTAATGAATCCGAGGCCAGGGCCTCTGTTGAGTCGATACTCAAAACGAAGAAATGTTTTGATGTTATACCAGGAAAAAACCTCATAAATCATTTTAAGCCGAGGACCTTGCCTCCCTCCAAAACGAAAGCCAAAACGGATAGGGGAGTCGAAGATCATTTTTAGATCAGCACTAAATTTCGGAAGCCAAAAGAAGGGGACGTCTAGCACTTGGAATTTTACATTTTTTGCCGAGAGATAACGTCTACATTTAAGCGTTGTCTCTTTTGAACTGATCGCCCAGTCTGGTTGGCAGCAAGGCGACGTGGTAATAAATCCGTTGTGGATGATAATGCTTTGATCAGTACACAGCTCTATGGTGTCGCCCGCAAAAAACCAGGGTTCGACAGATGTTCGACCGTTTATGATCGTACCTCTCCCTTCTTGCACATCGAAATCGAGGCTTTGTCCGACGAAAACGTATTCGCCGAATTCGACAATTAAATCGCCTTCTGCGCAGATTGTCTCCTGCGTTTCATCGCGCGTGTAGTTGATGCATCTAGCTTGAATACGGATGTTTGGGGCTGTGATGATACCGCCTTCATCCGTCGATAAGGTTCCGTCGATGTAAGTAGGGTTGCGTAAGTCAATGTCGATGCCGTGCTCGATAACGTCGTCGAGTTCGAAGTCTGTGATGCTACCATGTACGACGAAGGGGAGAACAAGAAACAAGGATAAACTCAATACATAAAGAAACTTTCTTACTGTCAAAAAACAAATCTTGAACTTGTTTGGGGATAACATTTTTGTTGTTTGTGTCCTTTTCGTCGTTTTGAGTCTCTTTTGGCTTTTAACACCGAGATGCGTAAACAAGCGATTATCACGTAAATGAGCAAAAAAAAGAACCGAAAAAGAATAGGAACATTTTAAATTTAATAAATTTACATGGTGAATTGGAAATCTCTGTAGAATCTTCGCGTTTTTTTCGCCCTCTTTGCATACACATCAATTTAAGCCCTCGATTACTACCCCAAACTTGTCGTAAACGGTCTTTTTTGATCCCTGATGCGTAGCCCCAATTTTAAGGTAAGGGTGGATTCCTTACCAAAAATCGAAAACGTACTGAAAACGAAGTCAAAAGCGATCAGCCAGAGTTTTGCAATTCCCTCGAGAGCTACAGAATTGAAGTGATGAGTTTTCGATGCGCATTGACAGCTTTGATTAACTCAGGGAGTTTTTTCGAAGTTATCTTCCGCACGCTCGTAGCATAATCGATAAAATAGCCAGGTTTACGCATCTCTTTGAAGTCGGGAAACGTGGATGTACCTGACGAATTTGCAGGTGTGCCAAAATAGCCGAATATGGTAATTTTTTCTTTAAAACTCTGTGCCATTATTGGTTTAATGCGGTTTTGCCAACAAAAGAAATTAACGGATGCGTGTGACTGTAAATAGTTACTAGCCGTAATTCGTAGAGCCCATGTGGTACTATGATCAAGGTGATTAGTAACATTGTTTTGTATCACAGAGTTTTGATTCATAGCCACCGCAGCCAGCCAGCGAGCTCCTATTAATGAGTCTCGAGGAGTTAAGAGCATACCTATTACGTGGTAGAGTAGGTCATGATAGAACCAGCTACTCCCACTTTTAGGGCGAGCCACCGGAAGCTGCCAGTTGGCAAAAAAATTCAGGTATTCCTGTGTGTCCACTTGACCATCCACCTCCGCTAACTTAAACGGAAATAGCTTGGGTCCTAATCCCCGCACCTCGGCTGCTCTATTGTAGGCATCAATAGCTCCATTGATCGCGGCGTGATCTGGAAATGTATGAGTCTCTTTATTTGAGCTAAATCCAAATAATTCACGAACATTCTTCGGTAGAAAACGAGTCCAGTTGATGTCGCCTTGAGGGTCAGCGGAGCTTTCAGGGTTATCACTATAAGAGGGATAGCGACTCAAGAATTTGAATAATTCCTCGTCAAAAGATGAATTTGGATTTTTTGGTCGTTTTAGGATAGTAGTTTGGCTATCCATATCAGAGGACGAGTCTGTATCGTCATCTGAACTAACTTCAAAACCTATTAATTTTGCTGATAATTTTTTGTTGAGGTGACATAGGTTTGATTTGAGAGCGTTTGTTCTACCCGTTGCATCCCCATCATCATGTTCTTTGACAGCACGCAAACTGTCTTTTAATCTAGCCTCATACTTCTTTTTCTCTTGGTAAAACTTTTGGGCATTTCGGTTGACCTGTATGAGTTTAAAATCTTTGTTGATCTCAACTGTGATCAGGTATCCCCCGTGCTCACCTTTTTTACAGTTAATTGGATTGAGATTCGCTGTTCTGTAAGCTGTTAATTTGATATTATTAATAGAGATCGGGCTAACCTGCATATTTATTATATTGCTTGTAATTCTGAACTTGCTTGCGGAGCTCATCAAATTGCTATTGGAGGAAGTGTAACCTTGCAGATTGGCGATAAGGTCATCATAATCAGAGGACGTTTCCGATTCGCTGTCTGAACTTACTTTAAAACCGAGTGTGGAAAACGCAAGATTTTTATTGGAATTAAGATCGTAGTAACCATTCTGAAATGAATGTTGTTGGTTGTTAGTGTTAATCATTGTATTTCCTGATTTAGTTGTTGAATAAAATTTGTTTATTATAGTGTGAATTGTTTATATTGTCAATTTTATTAAAGTAACTTCGGTCATTCCCGATGGAAATTCTACTGCTGGTGGGTCGCTTGAAAAACAAAATGACCTCGAGTCTCTTGGGAAAAGTTCTACCATTGTTTCAAGTGAATTGGACACAAATATGGGCAGTTTAGTATCAGAATTTACCAAAGGTACTAATGTAATCCATTCTGTATCAAAGGAATCGAATCCTGTGGGAATTGCTGCTATTTATGCAAATTTCAATCCCCTGTCTGCACAAATTGGTAGAAGTTAGTAGATTCTAACTATAGATTAGAGGTCTTAATTTTTTTTTTTAACACTTGGTGCCCTGTGCTGATGGCTGCACCTTTACAACGTTGCGCGTATGAGGAGGCCTGCAAGGACGTACTTGTTATTCTTGTTGCCGTCACGGATGGCTTGCAGCAAAATTCCTATCCCTCGGTCGTCTTGCATCTGTACAAAACTTTCAAAGGACTCGACTAACAACCGGGAAACTTCTTCTGGAGTCATTTGGTACTGCACTTTGAAAGGGCGTTTGTCTAAAGGGACCATCGGGCGGAATCTAATGAGGTCGACGGCACGCTTTGATAAAATCCAATTTTTCAAATTTTCATAGTATGGACCTTCTTCACCTAAACGGTACAGTGCGAGATTACAGTAGTTTCTTACGAATGGAGCGCCGGCTTTTTGGCTATATTTCTTTAGCAAAGAAAGGGCTTCGGGAGTTTGTATGTTTTCTAAGAGTTGGACGAGTACGGGGACGAGGTCATTTTGTTCATGATGAAAGATGGCGTCAGCTAAAGCAAGGAAGTCGCGACTTGGAAGGTCTGCTGCTAAGACGAGACATTCTTCACGTTTGTTGAGAGA
>JAJFMC010000116.1 GCA_021772365.1 Chlamydiota bacterium | reverse complement strand
CTTCAAAGCGACCTTCGTCAAATTAGCTCTCCTCACTACCATCAAATAAATGGGCCCTAAAAGTTCGTGCTAACGCATTGATCTAAGAAGATTCGCCGTCGTTCCACGATTTTAAGATGTGTTTCGATAAAGAGATTCAAGTGGAACCTTGGAGTGACAAAACTGCTTTTGTCTTTATTGAAGAGCCATTTACCGAATTGAACTCTCTCAGCAAAAGGCAAAAGCAGTTTTGTCACTCCAAGGTTCCACTTCATTTTTTCTTTGGAAATTCTCTATAATATCGTGGAACGGAGAAGAGTCTTCTTACGTAAAAATGGTCTTTTTCATTTTAGTATAGGGATGTACGTGATGAAATTAGAGGGTGCTAATAGAGTATTAACCCAGTAAAGAGGCAAGGTATTCAGCGATATGCAGGGCTTTTCTTCCTGTGCCGTGATGGATTTGGCTTCTGCAGGAGATACCATTCGCGATGATGACTTCGTCGTTATTTAAGTTTTTGATATAGGGAAAAAGGTGAAGGTTACCGATGTCCATGGACATTTCATAGTGTTCGGATTCGTAACCAAACGATCCTGCCATCCCACAGCAACCCGTTTGTATTTCTTGGAATTCTTGATCGTTGATCATCTTTAAACATTGCTTCATAGTCTCTGTTCCAAACAGAGACTTTTGATGGCAGTGCCCATGGAAATGAACGTTTTTGCATAGGTCGATATCAATGGCGTTATTTATGGTATCGGCGTCTATATGTTGGACAATGAACTGCTCAAGAGAGACGCCGAAGTTTTTAAGATTTTCCAGCTCTTTCGCTTTTTCGGGAATAAGGCCTTGATAGTCGTCGATGACTGCTGAAAGGCAGCTGGGTTCGAGAATGATGATGGGCACCTTCTTTGTGAGAGCTGGCATTACAGTATCGAGAAATGCTTTAGCACGTGTTTTTGCTTGAGGCAGCATTCCTTTTGATATCATTGGACGTCCACAGCAGGACCATTCAATGAACTTAACGTGGTAACCCAAAACATCGAGAATTTTTGTAGCTGCAATACCTATTTCCGGAGCATTGAATTCTGTATAGGTGTCGATGAATATCATGACTTGTTTGCTAGTTTGTTTAGCTACGTGCTCTTTTTTTACCCAGGAAGAAAATTTTTGTGTCGCAAGAGGTGGAAGAGAACGGTTCTGTGTAATACTCAATAATGACATGAGTTTTTTGTTGATGGATGTAGCTGCTAATGTATTGAAGAAGCTCGCTACACCCGAAATCAATTTGTTGATTTCTCCGATATACGCGAACAGGTAGTTTCTGATAGGAGTAGTGTGTTTCTTGTAGTAGTGATAGAGAAATTCGCTCTTCATTTTAGCCATATCTACTTGCGAAGGGCATTCTTTTTTACATCCTTTGCATTCTACACATAAGTCCATGACGTCGTATAGTTGATCAGACGTGAAAGTAGCAAATGGGAGTTTTCCGTTAACAATAGAGCGTAGCATTTGTGCTCGTGCACGAGTTGTATGGGCTTCGTCGCGAGTCACTTGAAAGGGGGGGCACATCAAACTTTCAGGTTTCCTACATGTTGCATTACCATTACACATGTCTACTGACAACTCAAATCCTCCCTCTTTCTCGAAGCTCAGAAAAGTCTCTACCGGTTGTTCTTGTGTTTCTGGAGAAATGCGTAGATCGTGAATCAGGTCTTTTCCGTTTACAATTTTACTTGGATTCATCAAGTTAATCGGGTCGAATGCAAGCTTTACCTCTTTAAAAGCTTCGTAGAGGTCTTTACCGAATAGCTTTTCATTCAACCACGAACGAATATATCCATCACCATGTTCCCCGCTAAGTGCACCTCCATGATCTATTAATAGATCGGTAACTTCCAACATGATCGTTTTCATGATCTTTAAGTCTTCCGGATTCCTCAAATCTATATAGGGGCGTATATGCATGCATCCAGAACCTACATGGCCGTAGATACCTGCGTCTTTTCCATATTTCACGAGTAATGACTTGAAGGCTTTTATAAACGAGGCGAGCATTTGTGGAGCAACTGTGATGTCCTCGATAAATGCGATTGCGCGGCTATAGGTGCGTTTTGAAAGAAGGAGTCCCAAGCCAGCTTTTCTCATCGCCCAAATATTGTTCATCGATTCAGGATCGTATAATGAATCTTGGTGATAGCCACTAGCTTCTTTTGAGATGTTTTGACGAAAATTTTCGACCTGACTGTTCACTTTATCAAGAGTCTCACCTTGGAATTCGACAACAAAGATAGCTTCGGGAGAACCTTTAAGCCACTGAGTTTTCCCTTTTAAAGCGGGTGCACGTACACCCATCTCAATGATGTGGTGATCAATCATTTCGACTGAAAATGGAGAGTATGCAAGAATTTCGTCAATACAATCCATTCCCGCGATCATGTCATCGTAAAAGAGAACACAAAAACCCGTTACTTTTGGGCGCTTAGCGATACGGAGTTTTACTTGTGTGACGATTCCTAACGTTCCCTCACTACCGACGATAAGCTTTGTGGGGTCGAGGTTCGGTGAGCGGATAAGGGCATCGAGATTATATCCCGAAACCCTTCGAGGGATATCTGGAAATTTTCTTTTGATTTCGTCGTGGTAGGTCTTTTTTATTTTGAGGATTTTCCGGTGGATTTCTCCTGACCTACCACCTTTTACTAGGATCTCTCTCAATTCTTCATTATTGACTTCTTTAAAGGTTATTTCTTCTCCGGAAGATAAGACCATGTCCAGTTCAATGACATGGTCAACCATTTTACCGTAGTATAGTGATCGCGCTCCTGCGGCATTATTTCCTAGCATCCCTCCTACTGTCGCTCTGTTCCCTGTTGAGGTGTCTGGACCAAGGCGGTACCCTTTTTTTTCTAGGAATAGATTGAGATCGTCTTGGATGACGCCGGGTTGGCAGATCACATACTCTTCTTCGTAATTGACGTCGATGATGTCGTTAAGGTATTTGCTGGTATCAATGATGATACCGGGACCTATGCAGCCACCTGTGATACCTGTCGCGGCACCTCTTGCTGTGATAGGGATGTCGTGTCTACTTGCGATTTTTACTGCTGCGATGATATCTTGTGAGTTTTTTGGAAGGATTACGCCTTGTGGAAGGATTTCGTAGATTGATGCATCTACGCTGTAAATGGTTCGGGTTGCTTGATCGAAACGGACATCACCGGTAATTGCCTGTTCGAGGTGATGCCTGAGTGCGTCGTTCACCTAACTGACTCCTCGAAACGTTTATCCGTTCCATCTTAAGCAAAGAAGTGTGATATCATCATACTGGTTAGCACCTTCAGCAAAGACCTCGATATCGTTTCTCACATTATCGATGAACTCTGTAAGCGGGTTGTTTGTTGATGCTTTTATTAAATTAGTAAAATTGTTCTCTGGATAGACATCCATATTTGGATTCACTGCTACAGTGACACCATCAGTATAGAGAACAATTGTATCGCCTTTTTGTAATTGCATTGTCTTTTTTTGGAATAGTGAATTCTCCAGCGCTAAATCATCAAGAATACCAAGAGCAATCCCTTTATCTTTAGGAATTTTTTTGATGGTTCCATCTATAGAGCTAATATATGGTGGGAGGTGGCCTGCATCACAATATGTTAAATGTCCTGTATTGATATCCAAAATCCCGTAAAAAGCAGTCACAAACATCATAGATTCATTGTTGTATGTAAGGTAATGGCTGACTTCACGCATACATTTTTCTGGCGAAGGATTGGCGAGGGCTGTAGAACGTAAAAGTGTTTTACTCATCACCATAAACAGTGCCGCCGGTACTCCCTTACCTGATACATCAGCAATCACAAAGCCTAACTGATGATCTCCGATGGGGAAAAAGTCAAAGAAGTCTCCGCATACACTTTGTGCAGCAAACATTTTGCCGAACAGTTCTAATTTATTATTATCTGGGAAGGGGGTAAAGTTATTGGGAATAAAAGTAGTCTGGATATGGCTGGCAATTTCTAGTTCTTTTTCATAAAGAATCACATTTTGTTGCGCTTCAGCACCTGCTTTCAAGCAGATGTACTGTTCACGGATTTTTTCAAGCGTTGTTTCAAGGTCTTTAAGATCGATAGGTTTTGTGATAAAATCGCTAGCACCTAGATTCATGGCCGTACGGATGTTTTCCATATCGCCATAGGCAGAGATCACAACGGAACGATATAGACGATCCTGTTCTTTAAGCTTTGCTAGTAGAGTGAGGCCATCCATTTCAGGCATGTTGATATCCGTCAGGACAATGCCAATATCTTCATTTTCTTTCAGAATATTGAGGGCCTCCACTCCATTATAGGCAAATGTGAAGTCCATTTCTTTATTGCGAATCTGTTTGCGGAATTTTTGTCTGATCAACGCTTCTAATGCAGGCTCGTCATCAACAACTAATATTCTGCTAGTCACAACCAGCTGTTGTTTCTCTCCTTTCTCTCCGGCTGTTCCTTCATTGAGCGTAAATTTTAATATTTTTTCTTTTAGGGCAGCAAAGTCGATAGGTTTGTTGATAAATCCATCTGCATTATATGCCATAGCTTTTTTGTGGTTGGCTTCATCACCATAGGCTGTAACCATCATGACAGGCATCAGTGGGATATCCGTCTTCAGTTGCTTGAGGAGCTGTAGGCCACTCATTCCCGGCATATTGATATCTGAAAGAATAAGAACTGCATTGGGGTTTTCTAGTTCGCCAATTTTATCAATCGCTTGTTCGCCACTACTCGCAAATTGGAAATCAAATAGCCCTTCTTTGATTTCATCTTTAAAACGTTGTCTAAATAGAGACTCTGTAGCCTCCTCATCATCTATGACCAAGATTTTCATTGAACGAGTTCCTCTTTCTTGTGTTTAGGCTCCAATGGGATCGTTATAATGAACTCAGTATACTCACCTTCTTCTGATTCAAAGGTAAGAGAACCACCATGTTCTCTAACGATGATATTATACGCCAACGATAGTCCAAGCCCCGTTCCTACACCGGTAGGTTTCGTTGTAAAGAACGGAGTAAAGATCATAGCCTTATTCTCTTCATTGATTCCAAATCCGTTATCTCTAATGCGCACCCTAAAAAATTTACCGACATTTTGCGTTCTAACTGTTAATGTGGGGGCTATGTACTCCTTACCAAGTTTTTTCGCTTTTTCGTCAATTGCTTGAAAAGCATTGTTGAATAAGTTGAGAAATACCCGGCTTAGATCATTCGTTATCGCCTTAATTTCTTTTACATCAGATTCAAATTTTTTTTCAATTTTTGTATTGAAATTAGAGTTCTTTGCTCTCATACCGTGATAGGAGAACGCAAGATATTCGTCTAGAAGTTTATGCATATCTGTAAGCGCCCATTCGCCGGGCTTGCCACGAGAGTGGGCTAGCATTCGTTGAATGGTGCTATCGGCTCTTTGTCCCTGTTCGTGAATCGTGTTGATATTTTCTTTCAAAGTATCTATAGACTCAAGGACTTCCTTAGTCTCTTCAGGAGGAATTGAGTGCCGATGCTTAGAAATGTATTTATCGATGTCATTAACAAGGTCTACTGATAAAGTTGAGAAATTGTTGATGAAGTTCAGTGGATTTTTTATCTCGTGTGCAATCCCTGCTGTTAGCCCTCCTAAAGATGCTAGGTTTTCTTGGGCAACAAGACGGTTTTTTGTCGTCTCTAGGAGGTCAATGGTTCCTCCAATCTCTTGTATGTGCTCTTCGTGTAAGACATTAGAAAATTGTCGCTTCTCAATTTCCAAAAGGATCCATGCTGTTACCACGATAAACGTTGTGATAATGACTCCGATGCTTGCAGCTATTGTAGCTTGCCAAGTGTGAACAACGTAGGCTGGCGTGGCATTGTAGTAGAAGAGAAGTTTTTGATTCCCAATTGTAATTTTTTTGTTTAACTGGAAGTAGCTGAGAGATAAGTCATTGTACTGTTCAGGGGGGGTTCTGTCCAGGTGTTTTTCAGCATTAAAAAAGTAGAGAAGCTGATTGATATTAGGTTCTTGGCTATAAACGAATATGTCTGTTGCGTACCGGTTTTTGGGGTTGATACTACTATATACTAAAGTGCTCAAGTTAATATCAGCAATAACAAATCCGATAACCTCATTTGTTGTAGAATTGATAGTAGGAATGGTTAGCTGTAGGATAGTGCCTGCTAGAGCGTAAGTAGGATTTTCG
>JAJFMC010000115.1 GCA_021772365.1 Chlamydiota bacterium | reverse complement strand
CGATACAGGAATAAAGTAAGGAAGATAGAACTACATCAGGCATTATTGCCACCTATGATTTATTTTGAGAGAGTGTATGATTTATAGCTTGCATCCATCCCTCGAACAATGTCTCTCTTTCGTCCTCACCCATCTTTGGGTGGAATGTTTCAGTATTTTCTTCTAGGTCAGCTATCTCTTTAGCAGAACGCCAATAGCCTGCATTTAATCCTGCCAAAAATGCAGCCCCTTTTGCCGTTATATTAGGATCGTCGGAACGTGTTATAGGTACACCTAGCATATCAGCAAGGAACTGCATGAGGAACGATGACCTCGTAACGCCTCCGTCGACTCGTAGCTCGTGGAGCTCTAAGCCTGCATCGTCCTGCATGATCTGGATCACCTCTCGCGTTTGATAGGCCATCGCTTCCAAAGCAGCGCGTGCGATGTGTGCTTTTCCCGATGCTTGACTTAATCCCTGGATATTTCCTCGGACTTCCGCATTCCAATGTGGCGCACCAAGACCTATAAACGCCGGAATTAAATAAACGCCGCCATTATTGGGTATACTTTCAGCAAGTGCACTTGCCTCGTTTGGATCGTTGATGATTCCTAACCTTTTTTCCAGCCACTCCAATGTAGCTCCGGCAGTAAAGATCGATCCTTCGAGAGCATAACACGCCTCTCCCTTGGAATCGCAGGCGAGTGTTGTAAGGAGCCCATCCGGTGAGTCAATGCAATGGTCGCCGAGGTTCATCACAATGAAGGCTCCGGTGCCATAGGTGCTTTTCGCTGTTCCCGCCTCCCAGCATTTTTGCCCAAACAGCGAGGCTTGCTGGTCCCCAATAGATGCTGTTATGGGTATCGACTTATTACCTGTTACTTTCGAATCCGTAAATCCAAGCCCCACACATGAAGGTAAAGCGATAGGTACAATATTATGAGGAATGTCAAACAGCGTATTGAGTTCATAGTCCCACTGTTTTTCGTGGATGTCATACAGAAGGGTACGGGAAGCATTGGTGGCATCCATCACATGGCTTTGCCCCCCGGTTAGATTCCAAGCAATCCAGGTGTCAACTGTACCGAAACGTAACTGGTCAGTAGGGGGGAGATCATCCACGTTGTCGAGGATCCAACGGATTTTTGTCGCAGAAAAATAAGGGTCGATGATAAGCCCTGTTTTTCTGTGTATCAAGGCATTATTCTCTTCGGTACGTAGCTTCTCACAATAGGTACTCGTTCTACGACACTGCCAGACGATTGCATTATATACGGGTTTTCCTGAGACGGAATCCCATAGAATCGTTGTCTCTCTCTGATTTGTCAGCCCGATGATTAATATGTCATTCCAGGATAGGTTCGCTTTTTTAAGCGCTTCTTCAGCTGTGGGAATTGTTAGATCCCACAATATTTTTGGATCCTGCTCCACCCAGCCGGGATGGGGAAATATTTGAGGAATGGAAGAACTACTTGAAGCAACAAGCTTGCCTTCATGGTTAAAGATGCATACTTTTATCTCTGTCGTTCCATGATCGAAACTGAGGATATGTGTATTCAATGAATCCTCCCTATTGTGGATACAATAGACCTTGTGTCCATACGAAAACGGTTTGTGCTGACTGGTAGTTCCACAAAGCATCGACATGCGTTGCTTCGGATTTTGTCAAGGCTGTCTGTGCATCCAATAGGTCGCTGATAATTCCTGCACCGGCTTTGTAACGCTCTTCTGTCAAGCGCATACTTTCCTTTGCATCTTGAACCTGCGCGATCGATGTCTGGATCGTTTCATAAGCTTCGAGTAATCGTGAGTAGGAGGTCCACACTTCCTGCTGCACATCTAAATACAAGCGGTCATATCGAGCTTTAGCCTGACAAAACTCTGCTTTGCTCCTACGGATATTATGCGTAATGGCATACCCTGTAAAAATCGGAATTTCCATCGCCACACCAAACCGCCACTCATCATTAGAGGGTGTCCAGTCGCTATCCCTCTTGCCGTATCCTGCCTGTGCAGAAAGTTTGGGTCCGCATTCGCTTTGTGCTTCTCTGACACGATATTTTAACGAGCAGAGGTAGTTTTTTAGGCGTTGGATTTCTGGGCGGTGAGAAACGGCCCTTTTTTGTGCAGCCTCAAGATCGATGGAGTGTGGTGAGGTTGGTTGCTCCATGGATGCTTCAATTTCAATAGGTATATTAGGTGGTAGTCCCATAGAGGAGTTGAGATTGACTTTCGAGATACGGACAAGGCTTTCGACTTTAACGAGCTCTTGTTTTCCCTCAGCAACTTCCACTTGTGCTCTGTAAACATCGGCAAGGGGTGCTGCACCGACAGCATGTTTTTCCATTGTCAATTGGTGGTGTTTTTGTGCACGCTCTAGATTTTTGATAGCGACTTGATTGAGCTCACGATTTGCAATGAGGTTGTAAAATGAGATGCTGACGCCTAGAATGATCTCTTGACGAGTACGCTCAGCTTCTCTACAAGCAGCACTTTGCTCAGCGAGTGTAGCCATCAGGCGCGATCGTCTCTCGCCCCAATCGTAGATCGTCCATCGCGATTGAAAAGCAAACTCGTAATCGTTCGTTGGCCCGATAACGCTGGGTAAAATACCTGGCGGAATGGCACCTGTGGGATCGTTAAGGGTGAGGAAAT
>JAJFMC010000114.1 GCA_021772365.1 Chlamydiota bacterium | reverse complement strand
ACTGGCTAGCGACCACCATCATAGTTGGTGCCTGATGGCCAATGACTTTCACAACAGCATTCTGAATTGCACCAATACCAAATGCTGATACTAATAACAAAGTGCCTAAAATTAAGTTTTGTGAACTGTCTTGATTAGTGGATGTGTTCATTTTATACCCTGAAAAAATAGTTAAAACGATCCAGTTCGCTTCTATCACAAAATTCTAATTTTACCCAAACAAATCAAAGCTTTGGGTATAAATCCGAATCTTTTTATATTCAACTTTGTTAATCGTCTTTGGAGAGGTATTTTTGACTTTCACTGATAACGACTTTAGATAACCCTGTAACGCCTAATATATTTGCGAAAAGCATGACAGCCATACAGGTGTCTGCGAGTTTCCAAGCCAAAGTGACATTGATCATCGTCCCCACAGGAATCAGTAGCACATAAAGCATCATCAGCCATTTTATGCTTTTCAATCCCCACAAGTATTCTGCAGCTTTCTCAGCGCAGTACGCCCATGCGAGGATCGTTGTGAAAGCAAATAGTACTAAAGAAACAATCACCAAATGCCCACCAATCCAATGGCCAATGCCTTGTTCAAAAGCCCACGTACACATGTTTGTACTTTCCAATCCCGGTTGCAACCACGCTCCGGTGATGATAAGAACGATTCCGGTAATGGTACAGATGAACATGACAACGATTGGGGCAACCATCGCTACAATACCTTCAACGACAGGGTTTTTTGTCTTGGCAGAGGACTGTAATATTGGAGCCACGCCGACGCCTGCATCGGTAGCGAACACGCCTCTTTCAAACCCCACACTAATGGCTGTAAGGACACCGTACCCGAGAGCTCCACCGGCGATGGGTTGAAGTCCAATGGCGGACTCGATCATAATTTTAATACTTGGGACAAGTTGGTCTATATGAGAAAAGATAATGTACAACGCTGCTGTCAAATAGACCACCGCCATGATCGGGACGACTGTCGAAGCCACGATGCTCACTCGGTTCATTCCACCGAGTAGCACTATGGCAACCAAAACGGCAATAACGATACCACAAACAATAGGATTCCATCCTATATTCGACAAAGGCAGGATTACGGAGTTGACTTGTACGAAATTTCCAACTGTGAATGCTGTTAGAATAGTGAATACGGAAAACAAGATAGCAACAGACTTAAACCCTAAGCCTTGATCGAGGTAATACATTGGACCACCGACATACTCCCCTTCTTCATTGATGTGTCGGTATTTCACACCTAAGAGGCAACCGGCATACTTAAGGATCGCTCCAAGAAAGGCCATGACCCACATCCAAACAAGAGCCCCTGGTCCACCGGTGGACATTGCAACAGCCATACCTGAAATATTTCCTGTACCTAAATTCCCCGCCAATACCGTAGAAATAGCTTCGAAGTGGGAAATATTACCAGTTTCTCCCTTTTCAGAACTAAGAAGGTGCCCAATTCCTTTCTTTAATTTGGTAACCTGTATCAAACCCACCCGCCAAGTCAGATAGACGCCGATGAGGAAAATAGAAGGAATAACAAGAAAAAGAGCAATATACTCATTAATAACTGTAATCCACTGATTGAACATTGAATATCCCGGTAAAAAACAAAACAGACAAAAACAATATTAACCAATCAAACAATTATATTCAATAAAGTTCATACCCATTCCAATAAAAAGATTCTGCGTCGTTCCAAGGTTTTCAGATCTATTTCGACACCAAGATTCAAGTGGAACTAGTCCAAGGCTTGGATAATCTCTTGTGCAACTCGCAATCCTGACTCACAAGCTCCGTGTACCGAAGCACCATAGGGGCTGGTGTGTTCACCCGCAAAGAAAATCTGTTTACCTATGGGATTTTGGATAACCTTTAGGTCACCCTCAGTAAATCCAGGCTTACGGTAGCTGTAATATAGAAAGAGGAAGGGTGCAAATGACGGCATCGCCGACCAGAGTCTCTTTCGAAGAGACTACCGTAGTCTCTCCGCTCTCATTAACAGTAATAGATTCTGTTGGGCAATTAAGCTTGAGTTCTGCCTCGGCCGGTAGAAGATGTTGTGCCAATTGTCCGTATCCATTGGTCACTAAGAGGTCTCCGCCGCTAGTTTCTTTTAGTCCAGCATGGCTTCCGATTACACCGACTTTGTGGAGTTCGGCTCCAGTCATAGGCAAACAGTATGAGTTTGCTGCAAAGCGCATGCTGGGATCTTCGAGCTTATCGCCGCAAGCATCGGCAAAACTCATGTCTTTTTCCTGCATATAGCAAGCCATCCCGGCAATTTCTTTAATTTGTTCTAATTTCTGGTAGGCTCCGAAGATTGATGACCTCGTCATGGAGCTGTCTGCTGATTCAATCACATCGATCATGGAATCGCAGGCACTCAGAGCCAATTTTGCTGCCTCGACTTCTTTAGTCATAGGATTGCCAATACGGCCTTCAAGATAGCTCGCTCCACAGTCAACGGTTGCTCCTCCTGTAGTTCGTTCGGTTTGCACCCGGCCACCAATATGACTCTTAGCTTCCAAGATGGTAACTTTATAACCTTTCTCTACCAAGCTACGTGCAGCAGTCAATCCGGTCACACCTGCACCTATAACGAGGATGTGCTTAGACCCTGATTGCCACCCCAAATTTGTCGTAAACGGTCTTTTTTGCGCACGCCATCTACTTCCTGTAACTCCTTGGAAAAGACGGAGTCTTTCCCTGCGTCGCTACAGTCGTATCTGACGCAATCAAAGAAGTTTTAGCTGCGGTTTGGGGTGGCAATCGGGGTCTTAGTACCAGTTGGGGAACTGGAAGAGGTGGAAGGTGTTAATTCACTCAATGCGCCAACTTGCTGGCTACCGAAGGGTTGAGATGATTGAAATGATGCAGCCATAACACTCTCTTTTTTTAATATAGAAATACTTAAAAAAACACCACTATAATTAAATAATACTAATATTCGATAAATAAAAACAAGACTCCATTAATATCGTAATTAATAAGTTCTCAAAAAATCATGAAGCTTCATACTAGGCGACAGAAATCATAACCTATACTGCTCTCACTTGAATGTGAGAATTTTGTCAAAGTCGGCGCCCTAGATTGCTCGGCAGGGAAATTGCCAATAGCCATCTATGGATGATTTTCATACTGAGCAAGATCGGAATGCCGGCGCAGGAAAAATTCTCAGATTGAAGTGAGAGCAGTATACACCTAGACAAGTTGAAGATTACCATCCATCAAAAGAATTGTAGAGTCCCTGTATCAGTGGCAGTTGTGACCCTTCCCCCTACGAGATCCTTTGCAACCTTAAGAGTCATCGTCCATGGAATGGCATCATCCTTTTTTTCTTTGTCAGGAGGAATCAACCCATGTTCTTTCGCAATACCTCCATGTAGTGCAACATCAGGATGATGGGAGAAAATTGCAGTTGTACAAGATCCAAACCTCTGTAGAAGCAACTCTGCGACAAACTGATACACAACACCTTCCACACGACGACCATGACAATTATCTGCTGATTCATCGATAGGTGGATAAACCTTCATAGAGGTTATCACCAAAATTTCACCATCCTTTTTGATAGTTAATGATGCTGACTTCGGCTCTTTATCACTATCAAGTGTTATTCTGATATTCATCCCATCAGTATTATTCAAACAGTTACATTCTAACAGAGGGGGACTATTCCCCATTAAGGACAATGCTGCATCATTTGAAAGAGTCCACTCATGTGCAAAATAATACCCCAACTTTTCTAAAACTTGCTCGTTTGGAGGCTTTAATCCATGCTGAATTGCGACATAATCATGTGCTTGAACTTGTTGTGAGTCTGAGAGCAAGACATACTGACATTTTTTAGAACGCTGGATAAGCATTTCAGCAAGGAGCTTGTAAACAATTCCCTCAGCAATATGATTTGCGGGATTTTTATCATTTGTCATTGGGTTCATTTTAAAGGATGTCACCACTAAATGATCATCTGCTTGATGAATTTTCACTTGTGCTGACACTCGATCATCACCAGATGTAGCATTGACAACTAAGCGAACACCTACCGGTGGAGATACATCAAACAGTGACTCTACATGAACGCTATGATTCTGCCAAATATAGTCAGTCTGTGCGTCGGATGGAGAAGAATCGATTGGAGTATGAAGTTCCCATAATATTGACTGTTTAGCTTTTAAGCGATCAAACGTTTTACACAACTCGGTTGTTAATTCGAGTCTTTTGTTATTGAGTTCATTATCAAGAGTTTCCCCCTCCCCGCATATTATTTTTGATGTAGATAGAGTATCAACAACAGTATCCCATGAAGACTCCCAAAACCATCGAGCCTGCGATTCTTTTTTTATCTCTTTGCACTGTTGATAGGAGTCCCCCATTAACTCCTTCATGCATTTTTTTTCGTCGATTTTTTTATCAAGGACTTGCCTAAAAAGGCTTACACACTTCGCACAACATTCAACATATTTTTTATTCGGCTTCTCGATGAATTCACTCTCATTAACCTGTTTTTTTGTCACATAGCGAGCTCGAATTTTTTCAGTGGTGGGTAGAAATCGATCGAGGTTGTCAGGGCTTACTATCTTGCGGTAAAGCCGAAATTGGGCCAAGGGAGTTGAATTATCATACTGCGCCAAGTAAAGCATAATAACGCGAAAAATTTCTTTTACACGGTAGTACTCTGTATCCGAAGCCAGTGTCCATCTTTTTTTTTCTATTGATGTCCTAGAGCTCATCGTTTGGTCAACAGAATTAAGTAACCAGTTTATTGTCATTACACCCACCTCACAAGGGGAATATATACTGATCATTATTCAAAATTTGAGCATTCTCAAATCCAAAATTTTGAATAATGACCAGTATACCATTACCATATTTCTACACACACTTTCTCATCTCTACCTTATAATGTCTATACACAGCCTTGAAACGAGCTTGGTAGTATAACGAAATAATCCAAAATTATATCAATCGATCTTTTGAAACAAGAGAAGTCACGGAAACCATTTTTTAAGTACTAATTATAATTTTAACATTATCACCATCAAACTTCCACCATCTCCAAAAAATAGCGGTGTAACGTTAAATCTCCTGTCAACTCCGGATGAAATGTTGAAGCTAAGAACTTTCCGTGCTGTATACAGACAGGCTCCCCTTTGAACTCAGCCAGCACCTTGACCTCCTCCCCTACATTGAGAATTCTTGGAGCCCTAATGAATCTAGCCCTCACTTGTTGAGGTTGTTCCGGTAGCCAAAAAATTTCCGTATCAAACGATTCTATTTGGCGACCGAACCCATTTCTTTCAACAGTGATATCTAACCAACCAAAGGGGGTAATGTGATGATTATTTATCTCCTTAGCCATAAGAATGAGGCCGGCACAAGTTCCAAATATAGGTTTTTGTAAAGAAAATTGATGGAGGGGTTCGGTCAATCCAATGAAAGCGATACGATTCATCATGGCAGTAGACTCCCCGCCAGGAATGATCAAAGCATCACATTCTTGTAAATGCTGGGGCTTCCGCACCTCAACACAATTAATACCAAGAACTTGAATCATATGTTGATGTTTTGAAAAAGCCCCTTGTAAGGCCAATACTCCAATAGTAAGCTTCATTTTATACCCAGGCTTGGGTACAGAAGCTACCATCCCCTTTGTGCAAGGAGTTCTTCCTTCTGTAGCATGCGGATATCAAGGCCGGGCATGGCACTCAAAAGGCCACTAGAGATTTTGGCTAACATTTCAGGATCTTGGTAATAAGTAGCGGCACCAACGATAGCTTTAGCACGTGCTGCGGGGTCATCTGATTTAAAAATACCGGAACCGACAAACAAACTTTCAGCACCAAGCTGCATCAATAAAGCAGCATCAGCAGGGGTAGCAATACCTCCGGCGGCGAAATTCGGAACGGGTAATTTTCCTGTTTCGGCAACTTCCTGAACTAGGCGATAAGGTGCTCCCATTTTCTTAGCTTCAGTCATCAACTCAGTTGTATCCAAACTTGACAAGCGACGCACGTCTCTCATGATCGAACGCATATGCCGAACAGCCTCTACAACATTACCAGTGCCAGGTTCTCCTTTTGTTCGTATCAGAGCAGCTCCTTCACCAATACGCCTCAAAGCTTCTCCCAAGTCGCGGCATCCGCAAACGAATGGAATACGAAAGGCGTGTTTGTTGATATGGTTCTCTTCATCAGCAGGTGTTAAGACCTCACTTTCATCGATAAAATCAACGAAAAGAGCTTCAAGAATTTGCGCTTCTCCAAAATGTCCGATTCGACATTTTGCCATTACGGGAATAGAAACAGCCTCTTGGATTTTACTGATCAGCTCGGGATCAGACATGCGAGCCACACCGCCATCAGCACGGATATCTGCAGGAATTCGTTCTAAAGCCATGACAGCTACTGCACCGGCATCTTCAGCAATTAGCGCTTGCTCAGGATTAGTCACATCCATGATCACCCCGCCTTTAAGCATTTCTGCTAGTCCTACCTTTACTTCAAAAGATCCTTTTTTCAGGTTAAAAGCAGCTTCCTTCGGTTCAGACATGGATACCTCCCGTGAAACGAGTTCGAGTATTTTGAACAACATTATGACAGTTCGCCTGTTTTTCGCAAACAATTTATAAAAGGGAACCAGGGACCCTGATTGCTACCCCAAACTTGTCGTAAACGGTCTTTTTTGCTCCCAGATGCGTAGCCTCGATTTGAAGGTAAGGGTTCACCCCCTTACCGAAAATCGAGACTTAGCAGATGGGTGTAAAAAAATCGTTTACGACAAGAAAATGTTTG
>JAJFMC010000113.1 GCA_021772365.1 Chlamydiota bacterium | reverse complement strand
GCATGGTCGCGACCCACGATGAAGTAGTTGCTTCCGTAATTTTTCTGGATGATGGCATGCCACATCGCTTCTCGCGGTCCAGCCATACGCATGGCCAAAGGGAACAATGCTAATGTCGCCGTTTCAGGAGGGTAGTATTGCATGATAGCTTGGTAGCAGCGGATTCTTGTGATGGTGTCGACATCACCAGGTTTTGTCATTCCAACGACAGGGTGGATGAGGAGGTGGCTGCCTTCGATGGATTGGTTGGCGAGGAGGGTAAGTTCGTAATGAGCACGGTGCATGGGATTACGCGTTTGGAAGGTGACAATGCTTTTAGGGTGTATTTTTGTGGAGATTTCATCGCGTAACTGTTTTGGTGTCATCCATAGTAAGGGGTAGGTGTCGTGAGGGGGTATGCGCATGCCTTCGATTTTCCCTCCAATGTAGTATTCATGCGTACGGTGAATGAGATGGTAGACGCCCGGGTGTTCTTCGTCAGTCGTCCCGTAGATCGCTTTAGCCTCTTTGAGTTTATCAGGCTTCCATTTGTCTTTGATCGTTAGGATCGCGATGATATGCCCTTCGGGATCACGTAAGGCGAGCTTATCGTGGGTTTTAACCTGTTTGGCCATATCTTCGTTGATATCGAGAACGATGGGCATAGGCCACAAGGTTTTATCTTTTAAGCAACAGTTGTTTAAAACGGATTCATAGTCTTCTTTACTCAGAAATCCCTTGAGTGGAGAAAAAGCTCCTGTCATGAGAAGCTCTAGGTCACATAGCTGTCTTTCCGTTAAGAACCAGGAAGGCCATTCCTTAGAATGCTTACGCAGTTCATTGGCTTTTTCTGGGGTATTGATGAGGTCAACGAGTTTACCTCCGTGAGGCTTAGATATTTCTGTTTTCATCGAAGAACTCCTTTTCCTGAAAACTGGGGTATTGTAACTATAAAGTGTTGTGAATCAAATGAGAAAGTGATGAGCGACTGTATTATATCTACTATTTCGTATAACCCCACTATCGATGAATATAAAGTGAGAGTCAAATAAAAATTAAGAATTAACTATCCTGGTGTGGGTGTAAGTTTGCGAGACTACCACGTCCTAAAGGAGGCCGTGCTTGGCTTTGACAAAAGACTTCGCTGCCATGTGACGCTCAGCGTCGCTCGAGATCCCTTTGTCTAGATAAAATTTAATGTACAGAATGTCATCGATTAATTTACCTGTAACCCCATTACGCGCAATCGTTAACCACAAATCCCAGTCCTGAAATCCCACGAGCTCTTCATCGAAACCTGGAAAATGCTCTTTTTTCAACAGACTCATCGTGTCGATGTAATTATGTTTCTTAAGTCTCTCGAAACTAAAAGGATGCGCTTGATTAATAAAGTTTTTCTCATGAGGATGAGCAGTACTATCTTTCACCACAGCCATGTAGTGGCAGTACGCAAACCCCTCTACCTCTTCATCAATAGCATAGTACATCATCTTCAAACAATCTGTTCCCAATACTGTATCGTCATCACAGAAAAAGAGATAATCTTGTGTCGCTTTAGACGCTCCTAAATTCCTCTTCACAGGCGCCGATCCCTCGCAATCTTCAATGAGGATTTCAGCAGGTTGATTCGACTCTATACTGGGAAGAACGTAGCGATAAAAAAAATTCCGGCGATGTTTCGAAAGGGGAACAACAACAGAAATAGGGAGTTTCGTCATGACGACTCTTCTTCTTCATCAACAGTGATGTCTATACCGGGGAGTTCCTCGATATTTTTTAGTCCGAAATGTGAAAGGAACTCACTAGTAATCCCATACAGCGTGGGACGCCCTGGTGCTTCCATCTTCCCTACGGCGTGGATAAGACCCCTCTCTATCAGAGAAGCAACCACACCTGATGAGTCAACACCCCTGATTCCCTCTATTTGCGGGCGAGTGATCGGTTGGCGGTACGCTATAATTGCAAGCACTTCGGCAGCCGCTTGCGAAAGTTTTTCCGTCCGTTTATTGCGGTATAACAGCTCGATATAGGGACTGAACTCCTCACAAGTGCGCAGCATATACCCCGAACCTATCTCTTCCAATCGGTAGCCCCTCTGCTGGGAGAGGTACTCATTCTGTAACTCTAAGAGAATTTCTTTGAGTTGACGAGGTTTTAGTGGGTGCAATTGATCGGCCACTTCACGGATTTTTCCAAAAGCTATAGGTTCATTACTGGAAAAAAGAAGAGCTTCAACCAGACGCTTCACTTGTGATCGCGACTGGCTCTCACGCTGGTGAGCTTTTTCTTGCTCGTGGACTTCCTCGAGAACACCCGGTAAATTCGTCTGTTCATACTGCTTCTTTGGAGTGGGGTGCTTGATGATCGTTGAAGTCTCTACTTCCTCTTCAAATAGATTAATTTCTTTATTCATCAACTCCTCCCCTCATCTCTGCAGGTGCGATCAAAATCTGTTGCGTTGTTAAATCTTTATATACAAAGGCCTCACCAATTTTCATCAGTTCGAGAATTGCTAAAAATGTTACAATTAGCTCATCTTTACATTTTTCCGACGTGAAAAGTTGTCCAAAAAGAATGTTCTCTCCGCCTTTTAGGATGCGGCGAATAGCACGTATCTTATCGGATACACGGAAATTCTCCTCATGGACTTGTCCCTTATTGGTTTCACACTTGATGAGCACATCCTGAAACAGCGATGCAAGGTCTTCGAGGCATAGGTGCTCAATGCCTAGAGGTTTCTTCACTTCTTGATCACCGGTGATACCGCGAGGGAAAAAAGCGTTTTGCTCTTTTTCCCTAATGACAAGTGCCTGACCTGCTTCCTTGAACTGACAATAATCGATTAACTGATGGATGACATCGAAATGAGGATCCGGTCCGTCCTCATCCTCTTGTCCAACCTGCTCATGTTTAGGTAATAGCATCTTGCTCTTCAACCATAAAAGTGAAGCTAATGTCCCTACGAACTCGGCTCCTAAGTCAATGTCGGGAGTGTTAATTTCTTCGATAAACTGATCGACAATCTTCCGCAAACGAACATCATAAATATCAAGTTCGTTCTTTTGGACGAGGTAAAGTAAAAATTCTAAAGGACCTTCGAAATTTTCAATTTTAACACTGTAAGCTTCGTCTTTTTTCATAGAACTAAGAATACCGAAATAAGGGGAAACTAAGCAAGCAGCTTCTTATACTATCCCTAGTGGTTCTGACTGGAAATCGGAGAGGGCTTTTGGTGAACTGGGCATTAATTTCAAGGTGTTAAATGCGTCATTCAGTGTTCCTTTCATATTGGTTTCATCACCAAGTAATAAATAGAGAATCGATAAAGAAGATAAAGCATAAAAGTTTTCATCTTTGCGGATCAGCTGCATTAATGCAGCGATGTATTTTTGAATTTCTTTTCTAGAGCTTTCGGTAATCATACCATCAGGTATATTCCGAAAGATAGCCAGGTCGACCTCAGGAATATTAGCGTTGAGCTTAATAAGCATACTTTGGTACTTTTCAGAACTAGTTTTGGAATAAAATAACTTATTTGTCTGTAAGAAAATAATCAGTCGCATACAGGCTACAAGAGTATCCAAGGTTTCTTTACTCTTTGCCAATGGAGCAAAATAGTGTTCAATATTAAGCTCGTACTGACCAAAATCGTCCATTGCATTTGCGTATTCCCCGGTTTCAAAATGCAAGATACCCCTGAGGAAGTATGGCATTGGAGATTTTGAGGAGTAACGGATGGCTAAGTTAAGCTCTTTTTTCGCTTTATCGAATTCGTTGGTGATCCGATAAACCTCTCCTAACGCAGAGTGGGAAAATCCATTTCTCGGTTCTTTAGAAATAGATGATTGAAGTGTTTCTATGGCACC
>JAJFMC010000112.1 GCA_021772365.1 Chlamydiota bacterium | reverse complement strand
CTTCACCAGCGGATGAGAAAAGAACACTTAGACAACAAATTGCAGTACTCCATGCATATGTAGCTTTCATAACACCTCCATGTGTTAGTTCAGTTCATGGCACAATTTGATCTATATCATAACTTAATTTCTTGTGTTAATAGAATTTTTACACTTTACAAACGACTGCAATTAACAACCTTACACTCGCCCGTTCATTTTTTCGAAAACCAAGTCACTTATAGAAAATTTATTAGAAAAAAACTTATACTAATCTATTCAAGATAATACATTTATTTCACAATCTCTTTTCTACCGTACAAATTATTCATGTTCACGGACACGGCATACATGGATTACCTTCTATTTTCTCAAGAAAAAAAGGATTTATTTTAAGACTCAAAACTCACACACCCCCTATAACTTAAGAACTTGCACCCACCGTTAATTTTTTTAACCTCTACAAAAAATAATCATTCATCTGTTGGCACAATTGAGTCTATTCAGTTAAACTGTAACAAAAACAACACACAAGATATCATGATCCGTAATTCATCCACTCCTTACTTGGGAATCCTATTATTCCTACTACTTATTAAAGCTGCGCTCATCCTCATCCTCATCACCCAATCAGGTATTGGATTAAGCCCTGATGAAGCACAGTATTGGACGTGGAGTCAGCAACTTGACTGGGGGTATTACAGCAAACCTCCTGGGATAGCCTGGCAAATTTTCTTAGGAACAACGCTTTTTGGAAATACTCCACTTGGCGTTAGAGCCGTCTCAGTACTTATTGGGCTCATCACCCCACTGCTCATTTATCTACTAGCAAAAAAGTGCCACCTTTCAACAAAAACAGCTTTCTGGTCAGCTATCCTACTCGCACTTAGCCCGCTTGGTATCATCTCCTCGATGTTAGCGATCACTGACGTCGGCATGATACTATTTTGGATATGTGCTTTGATCGTTATCACTAGTTCTCTTACAGAAACCCACTCTCCCAATTATTACCTTATCGGATTATTCATCGCGCTAGGTGCTCTATTTAAGTGGCCTATCTATTTACTTTGGGTAGTTATTCTATTAATGATCCCCCTCTTTCCTACCTTGAGGAGTAAACATCTAGTAGGAGGTATGATCACTTCTCTGTTAGGACTGTTGCCAAGTTTCACGTGGAACATCCAAAACGACTGGGCCACATTTCGTCATGTAACCTCCTCAATACAAGGATCACAACACACAACTCAGTTTTTCTCAGGGAACCCACTCGAATTTATTGGCGCTCAGTTTGCGCTACTATCCCCCATTCTTTTTATTCTGTTGATTCTTTCAATCGTTAAAATATTGAAAAACCGAACTGAGCAGTCAAAAGGACTACTCTTTTGCTGCTACACGACACTCTTATTACTAGGTTTGATAACAATTCTCTCTTTTTTCAAGAAAGTACAAGGGAATTGGTGTGACTATGCCTATCCTTCAGCAATCATTTTAATTGGTTGGTATGGTTGTAATACTGGGAATGCTGCGAAAAAGTGGATGGTCGGTGGCGTGGTATTATCAATAACTTTATGCACCCTAATATTTTCTATTCCTTACGTACAGTCAAACAACCTCTTCGCTGAAGTGAAGATTCCTTATAAGACCAATCCTTTTAGACATAACGTTGGCTGGGAGAACCTACCAAAAGCATTAGAAAATACAGGTTATCGCCCTGGAAAAGACTTTCTATTTAGCAGCAAATACCAGATGAGTAGCATATTAAGTTTTTATGCTGAAGGTCAACACCGAGCCTACTTTTTAAATCTTTTCAACATAAGGAATAACCAGTTTAGCTACTGGCCTTCTATGCGAGAAGAAAAGGCTGGAAAGGATGGGTATTACGTAATCGTTGAGAATCAGCCACACTTGGCCAAGCATCTCGCCATCACAGATGAATACGTTGATAAATTATCGCCATACTTTGAACACATCGAGTTTGTCGGTGTCACGCCTTTATTCAAGAGTTATGGAGAAGATGTTAAAGGGGCGCTCATTTTTCGTGGAACATCCTACAATGGTAAAGAGCCTGAGCAGACAACATTATATTGATGAAAAAAAAGCATAACTTGTTTATAATAAGGAGAGACTTACAAGTTCCTCAAGTTAACAAGTTTGACACTGCTTTTTGGGATAGACGGAGACTTAAGCCTCAACGAGATCTTTATTTAAGGGACTACAACGCTAGAGTTAGAGCTTCTATGTGAACTTGACCTCTAGGAAGTGGACCCACTTGCACTAACATAGTTGATGTGCAATCTCTCTCCCCCTTCTAGCAGTGTCTTTTTGCTTCTATAATTTTCGTGGCTTTTCTATGCTCGATATCGAGTAGTGGTATTACTTCTTCAATACCGACACTTTTCACATCAAATGTTTGGGCAAGCTGTATCCGCATCCTTTCAAACAAGAGGTTTTTATGAGTAAACCTCTGGCTCAAGTTACATAAAAAATCGCTATGATCTCTTCCGCTACGGTACTTTGGAGCTTTGGCTGGAATTTTAAGGTAACTCATATTTTTTGAGTTAAACTCCCACAAAAAAGTCGTATGATGGAGCCAACGGTCTTTTCGCAGATACTGTGCATTCCCCCCAAACTTATGATTGGCAAAGACATAATCATTTTCTCTAAGTTTAAAATCATCGTCCGCAAAGACATTTTGATAAAAATTTTCAGCCCAAATATGTACTTGGTCGGGAATACTTCTAACATTCACAGACTCTCTATTTATGA
>JAJFMC010000111.1 GCA_021772365.1 Chlamydiota bacterium | reverse complement strand
TATTTGACAGCGTCTTCTTTAACCTTCTCTAAAACATCTTTAGCTTCTAAAAGGGTCTGTAGCTCTTCAGCAGGGATAACTTTCTTGTTGGGAGCAAGGTGAACTTCACCGCTATGAATTAGTGAAAAAAATTCGTTACTCACGATTCGCTCTTTTGGGTTATGATTTTCATAATAAACTGTACTTGCTCTGTCAGTATAGGAACTAGCTGGGTAGTTTCTTCACTATAATACCTCAAAACAATTCTCCCTCTTCCGGTGTCTAAACGCCTAGTGAAGTGCCACATGAAATCTTTGCTGTAACCTGCCAATGCGCTGCTTAACCGTAGGATTCCACGTCGGTGAAGCATCTTCTTCAATATTTTTGGTTCTCCAGTCCAGTTGGAAAGATCAATTTCTGGAAGTTGCGCTTTGTCCACCTTCTGAAGGAAAAGATCAAAAATCTTTTTGCGTATGGGTGGTAAACTTGCATAGATATAGTTAAGGGTTGTCTTATCGACAATGAACCTTGCCTTAACAGCTAAATCGTGGAGGCCCAACAGATCAAACATCTCTAATATCAAATTTTTATCTATCTCTAAAAGCTTCGATAACGGATAGGATGGAGAAAACGATAGCGGGAGGACTTCATCGATATCTTCAAGTTGGCGGTATAGTTTTTCAAGGAGAAAGGACTGCACGATAGCGGGAACTCTATCAAGTTCATCAACTTCGATGTCATACACACGACAAAGCATTTGTTTCTGCGCACCTCCTAATGATGCGAGAGTCGCGGGGTACAAGTGCTTAGGTAGCCTTTCCATCGCCTCAGTAATCCAAGAGTAGTGGATAGATTCAAGAGCTATTTTAGGTTCAATAAGGAGGTCTTGTGGCTTTCCATGGATGGTACCCATCTCACTCACTGCATTGACGGATTCTGGTGAGTCCCAAAGTCCTAAAAACTCTTGTTCGTCACCAGGGTGGTAGTGGTCGATTAAAGTTTTTAGAAAAATCTGCTGTTTACGTGTTGAGGTAGTCATAGAGGGGTACCTATGCCATTACCGTTCTTCATCAGAAACGTCAATATCACCGCCAAAGTCTGCGGACTCATCAGCAAAAGACTCTTCACCGAAAAGGTCTTCATCTTCATCGATTTCTTCTTCAGGAGTTTCACCTTCCTTTTCTTCTGCAGCTTCTTTTTTACTCTTTTTCTTCCCAGGTTTTCCACCAATCGGTTTTAAGTTGAAGAGTTCTTTGAAACCGCCTTGGGCTTTAAGTAGAGGTGAGGTTTTCCAAAGGACCCATATCAAAACAAGGGTCAAGAAAAGAATAAGAACACAGAAAGAGAAAAAGATAATGCGGAATTGTGTGGCAGAGGATTTGGCAATGGTCACAGTCCAAAGTCGTACGTACTGCAGGTCTTCTGATCCTTTTGACGATCCCCTTGGTGTGATTTCTGTAAACCTTGCCCTATCAGGAACAAGAGTGACATTATCGTAATTTAATCCCGAAATACTAGAAGTTACGAGGTTCTTGATTTTTGAGGATAAGTGGGTATTAGGGTCGTCTAAGACTCCGGAGTGTTTGACGTATACAGAAGCTGTAATATCTTTCTTAGGGGCGGTCGGATTAAGAGGATCTTCTTTTGGAAAAGAGATCAGTACATCTGCATCGAGAACTCCATCGATGTTTCTAATGGTACTGGCAATTTGTTCAGCAAGTCCGGCGTGGTAACGTATTTTTTCACCCATGTCGGTTGGGACGAGGCCAGTATTGGAAAATATGTCTAATAGGTTTTGGCTTTTACGTCGAGGAAGGCCGGCGTTGTTGAGGATCGACATAGCAGAAGTAGACTCTTCGTCGGGTACTGCAATGTTCCACAATGATACTGTTTGAGTACCTCCTCCTCCTTGACCGACAGCACTTTTTATTTTTTCAGCATCGATTCCTTTCGTAGAGAGGAGAACAATGATTTCGTTGGCTTCTTTTTCATCAAGTCCGTTGACGATCGTACGGTTTCGATCACAGCTACTGAGGAAAGGAATAAGGAGGAGTAAGAGAAAAGTCGAGTACTTCATAAAATTTATGTGTCGAGGAATACTGGTAATTAGTTGCATAGTGCAATTCCTTAATTGATAATACACCCTATGGATTTAATGCTAACAGATAGAAGAAAAAAGGTATACTCAATAAAGTTCAAAGAATTATGTGTTTTTTATACCCAAACAAGTTGAAGATTTGGTATACGTGCCCGGTATTGGCGGTAAGCTAACTCCTGCCAATGCATTGATCATGGATGACATGCCGATTTTCCTGTAAAAAGATTCTGCGCCGTTCCACGGTTTTCAGATGTATTTCGATAAATAGATTCAAGTGGAACCTTGGAGTCACAAAACTGCTTTTGTCTTTATTGAAGAATTATTTACCGAATTGAACTCTCTAAGCAAAAGCCAAAATCCGCAATTTTGAAACACGCTACATCATTTAGACAATCAAGCAGGTATAATTGGATGCTAGTAATTGATGCTTCGACTCAACTGCGTGGAATCAAAAATTTTCAAAAAGACAATC
>JAJFMC010000012.1 GCA_021772365.1 Chlamydiota bacterium | reverse complement strand
CCTTTATGCCAAGCTGTTTCTCTAGGTATCCACGAAAGTCAGTCCCGCTGGTGGGAGACACGTATTGGGATGTCAAAACCCTTCTGGAAGCACTACCTACCGGTATTAAAGAAGGCATTTAAAGGTAGATTCGATAAAGTCAGCTTGGACAAATTCTATATGGCACTCAATAAAGTAGAACCTTCATTCATAAGAGTAGAAGCCGACGAAGTCACCTACCCCCTACACGTAATCCTCAGGTTCGAACTGGAAAAAGCCCTCATCGAAGGAACGTTGAAAGTGGAAGATATCCCTGAGGCGTGGAACAGTGCTATGAAAAAAATGATGGGTATTACCCCCTCAAATTTCGCGGAAGGCTGCTTACAAGATGTACACTGGTCGATGGGAGCATTCGGCTATTTCCCCACATATACACTAGGAAACATGTATTGTGCGCAACTATTCAATACTTTCGAATCCGACAGTCCGCAGTGGGAGAAAAAAGTCGGCAAAGGCGAGCTTGGATTCATCAAAGACTGGTTGACAGACAAAGTTTACAAACATGGCAGGCAGTACAACAGCAGGGACCTGATTAAGAAAGCTACAGGTAAGAAGTTTTCCGAAAAGCCCTATATCAACTACCTGAACGACAAATACTCTGCGATCTACAAGCTGTAGCTCTAGGAGTGGTAAGGTACAAGTTGCGAATGGAGGATCTTCGTCTCATACAACGGGCCGAAGGCCTCCTCTACAATTAACGCAAAATTCTTACTACCGAACTCGTTCCTCAGCTCCTCAACAGCACGGATAACACTAATTGCCCGATTAAACCTATCAGAAACCATCAACCGCTCTCGATTCATCAGTGCGGGTATATACAGCAAATAATGCAAACAGTCGAAATCCCTTGCTGAAACCTCAGAATCATTTAACAAATGGAGCATGGTATACAAAATAATATTCAAACTGCCCCCTATGTCGATGCCATCTTTGCAAGTAAGACTATAGGAGTCTGGCTTGGCAATTTCAATGAGCTTCAAAATTAAGAAAAAGTAATAGATTTCGATATAATTCAACCGTTCATTACGAGTTAATTTTTTCTTATCGGCAAAGAATATGCGATGAATGCCGTCCATTAACTGCTCAGCGAAATTGGGAAACAGCTCTTTCATAAATTGCTCTGGAAAATAATATCCCGAACCTTCATCAGAAATCTGATCAAGAAAATGCTGCTGAAAGGTTCTTACATCATTATCATCATGATATGGAGTAAGTTGATGATAAAACTCCGTATCTGTTGCCAATGTAACAACTCCCACATGCTTCTTCAGTTTCGATATATTCGATAAACCTTCCAAAACCTGGCACCTTCCGATCTCTCGCCAGGAGGTCTTATCTTGTAAATTTATCAGCAAATGTTTACGTAATATATGGTCCTTTTCGCAAGCTCTCAAAAACCCATAAAACAGCTCGTCAATATATACTTTATTGATAAACTCCTGCGAAGTGGGTGAAGGCATCCTAATATTTGAGACTTTTTTGTCTTGGAAAAATAGTGAATACTGTGGAACCGGTAAGTTATTTTGCTTCAGCGGGGCAAAATACTTACACTGACTGTTTTCAAGCTGATTGAGTAATATAATCAATGGACCATTAGGATGGAGCTTTATCTTCTTCACCATCGTTTTGTATTCATTATTAATAATTTCCCAAAGGTCCATGTATTCGTCAATTTTTTCTTCCTTCAACAACTCCTGAACAACGGGAACCATCTCTTCATACCCTCGTAAATGAATAAACATTCCTCTGCATAAAGTGTGAATGGTATCGATCAAAGTGTTCGCCATCCGGTTAGAACTTCTAGGCGGGTAAACAACATGTTTTTCGTACTCACGCGAATGCAAAGCCTCCCAAAGAAAATCTTGGAAGTCACAAAAATATTCATAACAACTTTTTACCGGACTATGTTTCAAATTATTCTCGCGGTGACTACTCATTAGGAGTGCCATCATCGCGGAATTCATCAACCCAGCAAGCTCTCCCCTACGAAAACGTGCTGTCTCATGAAAAAACCTCTCTCTCCTCGTACCTAACGACCTAATCAGCCCTATAGCTGTTGCCCTAGCACACTTATCTTTCCATAAATCCAAATCACTTAGTGGATCTTTTTTCGCCTTCTCCCCAAAATAATTTCCAAAATCACTCTCAAGCTTCATGTTTCTAAGGAGCCGTGGGTTAAAAAAGCGCGACCCGTCTTCTTTCCTTAAATAGAATAGCTCATACTCTGAGTCTTTCTTAACCGTCTCCAAATCCACAAAGACATACTGCGTTTTCAGGTGGACCTTAGCTCTTAATTTAACCAATGGCTGCTCGTCTTCTTCTTCTACCTTTTTAGTCATGCCTAGAATCCATTTCCCCATCAAACCTTCATCGACTTTATGTGAGATACGGCTTTGATAAAACTTCTGAAGATCTTGATACTCTTCGCACTGGGTGACACTTTTTACTCTTTTCGTTCTGTAAAATAAAGAGGTGAACTTATCTAGTTTCTTAGCAGCTTCACCAACAAGAACCATGATGGTCTTAATACCCTCAATGGTACCCTCATCAGTTAATTGGTTATATTCATCTCGATAGAAATTTTTGAGATAATTGAGAACGACAATAAAAGTCTCTTTCACCACTCCCAATGTCTCTTCGCGGTCACTTTCCGAGAGCCAATGTACCTTACGATAAGAAACTTCTTTTTTCTGAACCACAAGATCATGCTCTTCAGTAGCTGCCATATCTCGCTCAAAGTCCATGTCAGCGATGCTAGATAACGTTTCCACCGCTTCAATAATGGTCAGAACAGATTCTTTAGTTTTTTTATTAGTTACCATTACTCACCTCCGCTTTATATTAATATTATCTCATTTAAACTATTTATTTTAAAAGTGTATTCACTTAATAAATTACACTTTACTTTATTTATTAATATATTTTGACTTAAGTATTCAGGAATGGTAGAATGCTGGACTTTTTAGCTTGATCTAATCTATACAGCTCGTATAGAATACGTTTCAACATGGCTGGAAGAGTGGCAGAGTGGCCGAATGCGTCTGTCTTGAAAACAGAAGTGCCGCAAGGTACCGGGGGTTCGAATCCCTCCTCTTCCGAACTTTCCTATGACTAAATAGCTCTAAGAAATCCCTCACAAATTTATTAATTCTTAATCAAAAAGAGATAACGTTGTAAGAAATATTATCTGTACCGCGTTTTTTTAGGAATACCCAAACAAGTTGAAGATTTATTTTTGCCTTGTATAAATAGTTTTAAGTGCATGCCAGGTAAGCTAGCGAAAAATGGAGGATTAACGAAAACCTCAATAGGACGTTATACCGTCATAGTTACCAGTGCCCACCTCCTCATTCACACCACTCAAAATGAATTGTTTTTCCAAGCACCGATGAAAACAATCAACAGTGATTTTGGCTTGAGATATCTCTTTACTTGCCTCCACTGCTTCACACGAACTTCTAGACTCTAGTGCACCCTGACCATAGGCTGCCGAAAGTGCCTAAATCTTTCATATTTCTCACAAAACATATCCAATGAAGATAGATGGCTCCTAAAGAGAAAAAAAAACTGGTTCTTCAGAAAAAATAATGTTTTGACATCAGTTTGATAAATTCCCCATCCTTAGGTTTTGTAACCAATAGATAATGGGGATAGCATGGGGCAAGAGATACGCGACTTATATGAACTTGACGGAGTAGACGTTGACAGCTTCTGCATAGAAGAAAAAAGATTGGTTGCTCGCGGGCGCCTTAAAAACGAAAGATTTACTTGTCATAAGTGCGGAAGCAATGATGTAATCTTTAATGGAAACTGTAATAGAGAGTTCCGCCTTCCTTCCACAGGTTCTAAAAATGCAGTTCTTATCATTCTAGTGCATCGCAATCGGTGTAAAAATTGTGACTCTGCATGGTGGCCACAAATGCCATTTGCGGATGGTAAACAGCGAATGTCAAAATCGTTTGTCAACTATGTTTTAGACCTTCTAGAATTCGCTACAATAAAAGATGTGGCCAACTACCTAGAGATCACTTGGGACACGGTTAAGAATCTTCATAAAAACGACCTTAAAAAGAAATATAAAAATATTGATCTTAAAGATGTTACGTATATTACTATTGATGAAATCAGTATTTCAAAAGGACATAAGTACATGACTGTAATTGCAGACTTGAAGACAGGAAGAATACTACACAGCGTCGAAGGTCGAAAGAAAAAGGATATAAGGTCATTTTTAAAAATCTTAAAAAAAAAGCCCTGAACCTAAGAGCTGTTGCAATGGATATGAGCAAATCTTACAAGGCAGCATTTGAAGAATATCTTCCCGAAATTGATATCGTTTTTGACCGATTTCATATAATGCAAATCGTGAATAAGGCTGTAGATTCAGTAAGAAAAACTCAGCAAAAAAATCTAGAAAAAGAAGGGGTTAAAACAATGAAAGGAGGTAGGTTTTTACCTCTATACAACTATGAAAACCTAGACCCTCTTAAACTGGAAAGACTGGAAGCTATTCTGCAGGCCAATAAACCATTATTTATTATGCACTCAATGAAAGAGCAGTTGAGGTTGTTGTGGTGTCAGCGTAATGAAGAAAAAGCCAGGGAATTTTTGATCGACTGGATCTTTGAAGCTATATCGGTAACAAATGAGCTTACACCTATGTATGGGCAGTCTTCACTCGCGCCTCTGAAAAAATTAGCTTTTACATTGATGAGACATTACCGAGGCATTTTGAATTACTTTCGACATTTCATAACTAATGGAAAGGCTGAGGGAATCAATAACAAGATCAAAACCTTAAAAAGACAGGCTTATGGGTATAGAGATATAGAATATTTTAAGTTGCGCTTACATCATTTGCATAATCAAAAACACCAATTAGTCGGATGAACCAAAAAACTTAAAACTATATGATATATCCTTCGAGGATGCGAACACCTGGACCAGAAAAAAGGGAATGCACAAAAGGACTTTTGATAAGTTTATAAATGAATACAACTTCATCAATGACATGGGTATAAACATTCATCTAGACAGGTTTGATTACAAGAGATTACTCGCTCTATTGAGGATAGGAAGAAAAGCAGGAAAATAGGGTTATATTTACAGCAAACTTATTTTTGACAGACTCCCCTTGCTGTAAAATAAAACCTTACATTAAACTCACTTAAACTCTATTTAAACTTAACAGTTAATATGCTATAATGGAACCATCTTAACTTGAACTTAGAGGTTTTTTAATGTCCAATCCAATAAGCACAGCCCTAATCACGAAAGAACCAGTTACAACCTACTATGGATTAACGGGATTAACGGGCTATGGATTAACGGGATTGGCTCCAGCGGGAATTACCGATCTCGCACCAGCTTCAACTTCAACAAGTCATAAATTAAACGGAACTAAAATCGCTGAATCTTTACAATCCGAAGCTGCATTTACAATATCTACAAACAAAAAGCCAATAGTGGCTACATACGGTGCTGGTGATTGCGTTGCCCTTGGCGGTTATGATGCTACTAACGGAATTGCTTTTGTCGTGCATTTTTCTGGTGCTAGAGAAGTAAGAAAATCGGGTGGAATAATTTTTTACAATATAGCTAGATTAGTGAAAAAGAAAATTGAAACACCTATTCAACTTCACCTGAGAGGGGGATCCGAAGCCACTGCTGATGCGATAAAGATTTGGATGAGACAACGCAGTGACTTACCTATGGAAATAGCTTCTGAAGATATACTTGATTCAGAAATAAGTTTTGGCGCAAAAAGCCTATCTATTGATTCTAGAAATGGCGAAGTATCTGACTACAACCCCATGTCAAACCTTAACCATAGAGACATTAGTGAGGGTGATATTACGTTTGTACTAACTAGTATTTTTATTGAGGCAAATATTAAGGTTGCTTACCGACCTGAAGAACGATAGCTCTAAGAAATCCCTCACAAATTTATTAATTCTTAATCAAAAAGAGATAACGTTGTAAGAAATATTATCTCTACCGCGTTTTTTTTAGGAATACCCAAACAAGTTGAAGATTTATTTTTACCTTGTTTCGATATACAGTATTTGACTTTTTCTCCAGGTGTTTTTTTATTTAGAGAGGGAACTGCATAAATATTTGGAAATTACACGTGAAAATGAGGACACCTGCGTGACGACCAAGGAAATAAAATACTTATCATTAATCATTACGATTTTTATCGGTGCATGTATCGAAACCGATATTTTTTTACCGGCATTTCCCGATATGATCGACTATTTTTCAACCACTGAGGAAGCGATACAAAGTCTTCTGACCTGGAACTTTATAGGGATCTGTCTATCCGGTCCTATATATGGTCCACTATCTGACTCGCACGGAAGAAAAAAGCTACTGATGGCAGCTTTAAGCCTCTTCTTGATTGGAAGCCTGTTTACACTATCGGCTCAAACGTTTGAAATGATGTTATTTGGTCGCCTCCTACAAGGGCTAGGTTGTGGAGGTTGTTTTACATTAGGGACAGCTGTTATGTTCGACACATTCCAGTCTGAAAAAGCAATCCGTGCATTAAACCTAATAAACTCAATTATCCCATTTATGATGGCTGCAGCACCATTATTGGGTGGATATTTGAATTACACCTTCGGATTTCGTTCAAACTTCCTAGCGATCAGCTTATTTGCATTACTGAGTTTTTTGATCACCCTCTTTTTCTTACCAGAAACCCATGCTGTAGAAAAAAGAGCTCCATTTAGTATTGAAAGGATCGCAAAGGATTATAAGCTTGCTTTTACGACATTACAATTTTGGCAACTCACCATTGTGGTCAGTTTGGCATTTGCAGGATATATGGTCTTTCTTTCAGCGACAGCAGTATTGTTTGTGATGCAGTTTGGCGTAAGCAAAGCGATATTCCCCTTATTCCAAGCAACCATCATCGCTGCGTGGCTTGTAGGTAGTTTAACGTGCAGCCATGCGATTAGGAAATGGGGAACGAACAAAGTGAAGCAGATTGGAACAACGATGATCGCACTCAGTGGTATATGGCTTGTTGGTAGCGCCATCGTTGCTCCTGAGGATCCCTATTTACTGACTAGTGGTATATTGATCTATACCTTTGGGATCAACTGGACACAGGGCCTGTATTTTCTAGAGTGTATGGAATTACTACCCGGTATAAAAGGGGTCACAGCGAGTTTACTCACCAGCACACGATTACTCATAACTGCTGGAGTTGTAGCATTAAGTAGCCATTTTTATGATGGAAAGGTTTACGCTGTCGTGATGATTGTTTCAGGAATCATATTAACCTCGCTGACAACGATTTTCTTTTACGAGCGTGCTAAGACGAGAAAAACACTTTTAATTAAACCATAACACGCAACAACAAACAAAAAACACACATCAGCTGCTACACTATCATTTATAAAATCGACACCAAATGCCCTTGTATAGTTTTTGTAAAACCCCAACTACAGATAAGCAGTGGTTCGGTTGCCGAAATAGATCCCAGTAAAATCAAGAGAGTTTCGGGAAAGGACAGTCTGGACAAAACAACACTCAATGAACTCTGGTCAACAATCCACGGAATAGGACGAGCGGTTTTTAACAAGAAATATTAAATGATAGTGAAAAATATTCTCCATCGCATATTATAAAAGAATTATGGTCGCACTCATTATTTATGGATTTATCGTCGGACTTTCCCTTGGTCTCAGCGGAGGAGGAGGGTCTATATTCGCAGTTCCCTTGCTAGTATATGGAGCAAATGTTCCCGTACACCAAGCACTTGTGATCTCGCTCATCGTAGTTGGCACCACCGCTTTTGTTGGGGCACTGCAACGCATTCGTAAATCAGAGGTCGACTTCAAAGCTGCTTTTGTCATGATCATTACCAGCTTCCTATTTGCTCCATGCGGGGCAATGATCAGCCGTAACATCCCGGGTCGATGGTTGATGATTGGTTTTGCGACACTGATGTTTGTCGTTGGATTGTCGATGTGGATAAAAGCTTCCAGAGACAAAAACACGCCTACATATCAAAATCACGATAAACACCCTCTTCTGTTAATTTCTGGAGGAGCCATCACAAGCTTCCTCAACGGACTTTTCGGAGTGGGCGGTGGATTCCTCATCGTCCCGACCCTCGTCTTCGCTGCTTCTTTAAATATCAAAAGGGCCATGGCTACCTCGTTGTTGGTGATTGCCTGCGTCAGTCTAATCTCTACGATCACCCACCTGATGGAAGAGCAGCATTTACAAGCTTCAACGACGGAATTTTTCTTGGCAGGAGGAATTGTCGGAGTGACCGTGGGTATCGGACTAGCAAAGAGCATCAAGGACCACCAACTGCAAAAAGGATTTTCTTTGATGATTATCCTCGTTGGTATCTTTGTCCTCGTTAAAGAGTTTACATTACAATAGAGCTCGTTGATAAATCATGTTATTATTATTTACACAGAATATTAAACAAACATTTTAAACGTATTGTCCCAAATAAGTTATACTGATAAGATTCTCACACATTACTTTGAAATAATTTTATAACCCAAGAAAGATAAGCGGTAATTATGACTATATCAAACACAAACAACTCTGTTGAGATGTACCACAAACCATCCAGACCAGTTCTTCGGAAGAAGAAGTAAAAACATCCGTATTCCAAGCTCTTGCGACACATAGTGTTGATGAATTGAAAAAGGGATTAACTGAAGAGTTGGCGATGAAAGTAGATACTTATGCAACTCTTAGAATATTGACCATTAGGAATGAGGTGAAAACGTTTATTAACTACGTTGACTCCCGTCAGGATTTACACGAAACGAACAGTACATATAAACAAATGCATGAGGCTGTTGAAAGTGCTTCTAACAGTTACATCAGTCTAAGCTTTTTGGACAAAAGTTCTATCGCCAACCTTGCTGATGACATCAATTCCATAGGTGATGATGCTACCAAGAGGTTTCAAACTATGAAAGACCTTCCCAGTAACTGTGTCTCACTTTCACCAATTGCTCTAATACATCGTTATATCCAAATTTTAATAGGAACTGACGAAACTGATGACCATTTAGAAACAAACCCACAAGAGTTCTGTAATGCTATACCCAAACAAGTTGAAGAATTGGGAATCG
>JAJFMC010000110.1 GCA_021772365.1 Chlamydiota bacterium | reverse complement strand
GAAGTAAACATGAAAAACTAAAGAAAAGTTAAATAGTGTTAATGAAGAGATCAAAGGCCATAAACCCCGATTGCTACCCCACGTTTCAGGAAAAAAATAGCGATCAATGCTTGGTGCCGTGTCTGGTGTACAGCAATCATTGTTATAAATGATAAAATATGGTTTAATTAATAATTAGTATTAAGAAGGTACAATAATGAAAGAACTAAAAAATTTATTCGACAACAATCGTGAATGGGCAGAATCAAAACTTAAAGACGACCCTAAGTTTTTTTCAAAAATCACTACCCATCAAAATCCGAAATATCTCTGGATCGGTTGTTCCGACAGCCGTATCCCTGCAACAGAAATTTTGAAACTCGAACCCGGCGACCTCTTTGTCCATCGCAACATCGCCAACCTCTTCCATCATACCGACTTCAACAGCCTCTCTGTTCTTCAATACGCCATTGAATACCTGAACGTCGAACATGTAATCGTCTGCGGCCACTACGGCTGTGGCGGCGTAGCTGCTGCTATGGGAAACGAACAGTTTGGTCTTGTGGACAACTGGCTCCGCAACATCCGAGATATCTACTCTAGAGAAAAAAAACTTCTCGAAAGAATCGCTGATGAACAAGAAAGATACAAGAAACTTGTCGAATTGAATGTCATCTACCAAGTGATGAACGTCTGCCACACGACCATTGTCCAAAATGCATGGGCAAGAGGCAATAAACTATCTGTCCACGGGTGGGTCTACGATATATCTAACGGAAAACTCAAAGACCTCAACTGCTGCATCTCATCGATCGATCAGATTGAGGACACCTACTGCACCCTAGAGCTCCACTAACCCCTCAAGATGTTTCTGAAAGGCCTCTAGGGTTTCAGGGCTTACATGATGCTCCATCCCCTCAACATCGATCATAGCAACCTTTTCGGGAACTCCGATAGCTACTAAAAACTTCATCAGTGTCTGGTGTCTCCATTTTGAAAAACTAGCCAGTTCCTGCCCCTTTTCCGTAAGTTCTATCGGCTTATGTGGCGCTGTCATCACATACCCGTCACGCTGAAGCCTCTTTAATGTTTTCACAGCCGTCACGTGCGACACACCCAACTTACGCGCCAGCTCGCATGTGCGAGCTTCTCCGTTTTGCTTTATTAAATCGGCAATCATCTCGGTGTAATCTTCAGCAGTTTCTCTATTATGATGTTTCCTCGTGGCAATAAACGGAAGTGACTCTTCAGGCATTATTCTCTTTTAGTAAATAGGTTGATGGAACGCTAGTAAACATACACTTAGATGCCAAATGATGCAACTCGTCATTGCCTGTTTGGATAAATAAATTGCGGAATGACTCTTCCAATTCTCCTGAATGTGTATTCAAATGCGACTGAATAACTTCTTTGGCAAGAACGAGATCCCCTTCACTCGTAATCGACCATTCATTAAGCTTATAAGCCATATAAGCAAAGGCTAATGCATTCACCGGCCACTCCCCCACATGCCCAATGACAGAAATTTCTTCGTCATGATTAGCAAAGTCATCAATTACAAATGCTGTGCCAATTACGGATAAGGCAGATTGAAAACCCAACAACAACGGTAAAGCAACACCCGTCACTGCTGCCGCGATCACTCCCGTTTTCCCATGGCTTCTATGAATAGATTTTACTCCTTCCCAAGAACGCCTAAAGAAATTTCTGGTACCTAGCACCCTATCCAGATCCCTTTGTATTTCATCGAAAATATCTTTCACACGGGATAGGTTATCGACTTCTAAAGGAGCTTCCAAATCGTCTTTCTTTGCACAATCTGCAACTAACTCAATACTCCTTGCGGTATTAGTAAATAGTGAACGATGAATCACTCCACCTCGAGTCAGTGACTTGGTCGTTTGTAACACATAGTGATAAGCCGCTGGAAGGTCATCCGAAGAAATTTCAAGATTCTTGAACGTATTCATAAATATTTTATTCACCTGATGATGATCTCCCTCGGCAGCAACCTTATGAAGTTGTCGAAAATAAAAATACATGTAGATCAGAACCTGAGCCGACCACTCCCCTGCATGGCCAACATCCGCTGCAGGACGTTCGCCGTTATTCAAATAAATCACTGCATCTTTAAACATTACATAGGCACCCCACACAGAAGTGAAGACAACACCACCTACAAGTAAAGTAGCCACAAAAGAAGAGACTATAGCTGTAGTTTCCGCACATCTTCCCTTTTGCTCACCGAAGGCATCATACCCTCGAGCCACCCTTCCAAACCAATTTTTGTTGTGAACAGCATCCTCAATCGCACGATCCAGTTCATCGAAATCGATTCCACCATTCATTATTTCACTAGAATCCATTGATCCATTTTCAATCGTCATATTTCACCTACTACGGTTAATTTTCCATGAAACTAGGGAATGTAGCCAAAGCTACATATTAAACACAACCACTTTGCATAAAAAAACTTGGTGAGTAAAGGATAGCAATTTGATTAACCCATCTTTGACAAAAAACAGCATTTTATTAATCGAATCTTAACAATTACATGAAAGAATATTCAATCATCAAAATTGATTTAAATAAATTCACGAACAACATTAAACAATAATATTGACTGACTTACAAACCAGGGGCTTTCTCAAAGCCAAAGTCCCACTTTTTGAGTTCACTTCGGTTTAAAATTAAAAAACATTTTAGAAACTACAAACAGGTTATTATCATGACAATTAAAAATACTAATTCCATCTCATATTCACTAGAATTTCCAGACTTCCAAAGTGAGAGCGTAAGTCTCCACCATTCAGACCAAAACTATCCGACAATAGATCAAAACCCTTTAGCAATCCAACTTCTTAAACCAGGATCAGCATTTGCCAAATGGATTTATGACACTGAAAATTTGATAATATTGCAAAACCATATCTAGAGCAAGGCTTCGAAATAGCTGAAATTAGCACAGATTTTTTTAAAAAATCAACTCGCAAATTAGCGATGGATGAACTCCTGAAATGTTCTGAAAATGGATTTCCAAGTTTTAAAGATCAAGAACGTATCGGTGAACTATTCACCTATCCAAAAGACAACCTTCATGGTTATATAGCCATCACTCTCATCAATAAAGAGCTAAAAGTTTGTATTACGGTAGGGATGGGAACTGACCCTAATGTCTTGGGTGCTTTAGCAAAGGGACATTACCTTACAGACGCACTGTTGGCAAATGATAAGAACTCTATTTGTCATGAAAGGGCTATCGAATATGCACAGCATGTCAAGGAGAAAATCGCTGATCCATCAGGATACGAACTCTTTTATTTCGGACACTCATTAGATGGCCACATTTCACACTTACAAGCTGCTGTTGTTGGAGGAACGGCTATAGGTTTCGACACACCTCTTTTGACTGAAGGTTTTTTACTGAACTATCAGAACAGACTTAAAGTTTCGTATGCTGAACTCAAATTCAATCCGAACTTTATTACAGTCCAATCAAATCCAAACTTGATCAACCAAGCAGGAAATACAAATGAGCTCTATGGTGTACAACTGCGTGTGGACTTAACAGGTGACAATGTCCCAAAATTAAGCGACACATTGCCAAAACATAACATGTTTAGAATATATCAGGAAATACATCAAGGAAATGTTTTTGAAGGTGAACGAGTTGATGGTTACTGCCAGCCTGGACGTCAATTATTCGACCTTGTTCCTAGAAAAGGAGAAAAATTAAAACAAAATCTTCATAGATTGACAGAAACAGATCAATTAATTTTCAAAGAATGTCATGAATGGATGCAAGAACGAAAACGACTGGACCAATCGTATGGAATAGAACTTGATACCTGGAAACCAGCTTTTGCTCCTGCAAAACACTTCAATGCATACTTGAAAGCTTCCCAAGAAATCGGTGAAGATTTCGACCCAGTTAATCCTGATCATCAACAGTTGCTCAGGTATCATCTTTCCGATCACCTCCCCTATAACAGAATGGCCATTGATCAGCCAGATTCCGGTGAATGGGTACATGAGAGCAACAATGGAGTGGATACAATTCATCAGAATTTTTTTGTGAACGATCCCGAGTTATTAGAAGGTATACAGAACTTAGATCCCGACCAAATCGACCTAGGGACTTTTGGGGAGAAAATTGAAGAGTTGATCAACACCTCTGCTCCTGATGAAGAGCCTAACATTGAAGAAGGAAAAGAATATACGACTTCAGTAGATAAGCCAAAAGATAAAGAAGTAGAGAAGGTAAAAGTTACCGGAGTATATATAGGGCCGATTGGAGCAGGGTATAACGGTGTCAACGTGAACCTCTCTAATGGTAGTTCTGTTGGCATCGGCGTCACTACGGGCGAAAGATTTGGCGATGGAGCAGGTGCAATAGGAGGCTGCGTTGTTGTTGTTAAGCTTAAGCTATCCTCAGCAGGTTTGGCTGCGCTAACATCTACAGCCACATTGACCACTTTGGGGGTCGGAGTCGCCTTAGTGGCAATAGGCGCAACAATCAAATATTTTTGTAACAAGCATGCAAAACATGTATCGACGAAAGTAAACAACAACTTAAAGAACACCGCAAAACAAATTGATTTCATCATCAAAAATGTAGCGCCACAGTTATCTCAAGTTCAGGAAAATGTTAATACAGGAAAAATAAGCTATCAACAAGGTATTGAACAACTAAACAGCGGGATACGCCATCTAAATCAAGAGCAGAAAAGCGCAGAGGAAAGAGCAAGGTTTTCTCAAAAAAACGGTCATAAAGATGCTTTTAAAGACCACTTAAAAGCTGTACGCCTACAAGCAGAATTAATAAAATCTGCTAATACCTCAAAAGCAGACCTCAATGCTAAAGACCGTGCAAAAAATGCATCTGAGGCATTCAAAGGTTATTCCCCTGATAAACTTCTCGACAAGCTTAAAAGTGTTTCTGGTGAATCCGGTAATGACAAATATCAATTTTATTTGGCCATAGAAATAGGGAGTATTCTTTTAGATAAAGTTCAGGATTGCGGTGATCCAACTCAAGCAGAGACTTTTCTAAATGAAATAACTACTTTAAAAATTTTCGCTCCCGGAAATTTGGATACTTTCACACTTGGTAAGGGGTATGGAAAATTAGATGAAAATACCATCAAAGATTTGAATAGGGTCAATCGTGTTATCAAAAGAGCAAACACCGCTATTGGAAAAGGTGAAGACCCAACCCCAATACTAAAGCATCTAGAAGCTGTACTTCTAGAAGTCAAAAAAACGTGGCAAAAAAATAAAGGAAGACGATTAGGTGATAACTCAAACGATGAGTACAATAGTCGTTACGTAAAAATTGATAATTTCTTTGGAGAGGTAAATGCTTATAAAGGAAACTTTGTTGAGGGTGTACAGCCAATAACATTAGCTGACCCTCATGTGAAACAAAATGCCCTTGCCTATGTATTAAACAACCAGGCAAAAAGCGACGTTGAAAACAACGGAGCAGTGTCGCAAGAAACTTATCAGCTTGCACAAGAGTATCGCATGAAGTATCCGGAGTCCACCGAAATCAAAGAGGTGTGTTCCGGTATAGAAAGATCTTTTATCAGCAATCAACTGGCACAACAGCTTGAAAATAAAAACTTCCACGGCGCTTTGAAGTCTGCGGAGCTATTGGAATCATCACATCCCGGTAACAAGGATGTATCCAAATATTGTAGCGAAGTGAAGTCAACATGCACCATCAATATTAACTTCCAAGAAATTCAAGACCTCCTCAAAAGTAAGAATTGGGATGAGGCAGCTAAGAAAATCGCTGAATTGGAAAGTCGTGCAGTAGACAAACCAGAAGTCATCGAATCACTTGGTGAATTGAAAAGTTTTCACTCGCTCTATTCGAGCCTCGATCAAATCGTCTTATCGGTTGAAACTGGGGATAAAGAAGAAGCTCGAAAACTGGCAAAAGAGTTAGTAAAAAACGCGTCTTTTTCAGAACTCGATGATGAGACCCAAAAAAATCTCAACGGTCTTATCGAAGAACCCTACCAGCAAATCTATTTCGCAGCTCAACAAGTTTTATCGAGAGGGTTGGCCATTATCAACACACACTTTGCTCGATTTGGCAGTAAGCAGCAAGTGGCTGTGCTACAGACTGTTTCTACATTAAATCAGATGATCCCTTACGGTGGAGGAATGGGTCTTTTACTTCCTAAAGCCATGTTGGATGGAGACCTTGCAACGTGGCAGTCAATCTGGGGAAAGCAATACGGCAAGCAAGTTAGAACATTAAAAGTGTTATCAGGAGAAACCCCTCTTTCTGTCGGAAAATTTTCTCGGCTGGCATCCCTAGCATTTTCAGCTCTTCACTTACTTCCAATACCCAAACAATACCATGGGATGGTAGGTAACTTAGGATTTGGTCTAAGAGGCATTACAACAACCTCTGCACTTTACAGTGGTTACAAAGCTTACCAAAAAGGTAAGTCTCTCACCAACCTATACATGATTGCAACTGATCTTTCCATAGATGTTGGCTCTTGGGCCTTAGAAAAAACTTTGGGAGCACCAGAAAATGTGGCATGGTATTTTTCAAAGGACGGTGTTAAGACAAGTGCTGCATTAATACTTCCTCCGCCGTTTGGTGAAATTGGTTTTGGATTAGGGTTTATGGATATACAATGGAAAATGGTCACAGGATACTATGAAGAACAAGTTGTCAAGGCTCTTTTGGAGAACATTCAATACTACGAAAGTAAGGAGCAAGGTGCAGAGATAAACTTAAGGATATCGAGAATATCAAAAGTACTGAAAGAAATTCCTGTAAGTAGTGTGTTTAGTAGTGAATATTACACCAATTGTAAATATGTGAATCCAGGTCGGTTTGATAAAACAAACGATTCGCCGATAATTAAAATGGCAAAACTCGTCCTATTTGATTACGGTCTAAGACAAAGCTTTGCCGCAAAAAATTGGGATGAAGTGATTAGAAAAACGAACAAAAGTAGGGCAAATCCAAAAGTGACTTCTAGGGGCAATATTCCAATGAAACTGATCGTTCCACAAATGCTGCAACGCCTACAAGCCTTTTTGTCAAAAGAACAGTTTGACTCGTCTACTTTTAATAGAGAATTCCAATATGTTTCAAGCCTTGTTGGAGCCTACAAGGCGAAACATAAAAATACAAAGAACATGGGAGAACAATTGAAAAATTTAGATCAAACTCTCTCAGGATTTCGCGATTGGGGAACTATTCGTAAATTCAGCAACTTAATCAATGAAAAGATGGATTCCGAAACCTTTTGTGAAGAGTATCGCGCAACTTTCGAAAATGCCAGCGATAACCTAAAACAGTCCCAAGCTGATATTCGCAAAAGTGCTAGAAATGCTTATGCTTTACTTTCAGCAAAAACAGGTTGCTCTGAAAGACGAGTTAAATTTCTAGATCGATTAAAATTTGGATTCGAAGAACCCAATTGGCAAGAAGATTTAGAAGATGAATCCTTCTATTTTGTTGG
>JAJFMC010000109.1 GCA_021772365.1 Chlamydiota bacterium | reverse complement strand
ACCGATATCAGTATCGCTAGGAACGACGCCATAGCTTGCAAATAAAATCGCATCACTTTGATTCCACTGGTGCTCAAGGGTTTCGAAAGAGGCATCCCTGTTTTCCCCAAGATAGGAATTCTTTGATGTGAGGGGTACAGGAGGCTGCTCTGAACCACTTTTCATCAACCATAAGGGACACTGCCCGCTAGAGCTGTAGTGAATGTGATTTCCATCTGTTGAAGAATAGAGATAGGTGTAGTAAAATTTTTGTTCGAAGTTATCATCACAAAGCATTTTGTTTAAGGTGTCGAGGAGTTGATCGAACTGTATATTCTGTGCGAAAAGAGATTTTACCATTCCTCGCAGAGTGGCTGTGTAGAGGATACCCTCGACGCCCTTGTCGATGGGTTCGAAGCATAATGCTGCGAAGCCATTATTTTCTCCAGGGAAGAAGTCGTAGTAGATGCCGGAAATGATCACCCCTTTATGTTGCACAAAAGCAATATCAACCGAAGGCCACTCCGGTGGTATCGATGGGAGCAGCGACGTCTCCGCGTGTTTGACACTCGTTGCCAATTCGCTTAGCTGATCTAAAGGCTGAGACTCTTTCTTGAAATTTGAAGAATGTATGTACTGTGAGATATCTCCGATGACATCGACGATATCCTGATAGCGGTCTTCGGGTTTCGGTTGGAGCATCTTGCTAAAGATCTTTTGAAGGCCTTGAGGCATTATCGACAGGTGTATCTTACCATGACACAATTTTCCTAGGACAAGCTCATAACCGATAATTCCCAGCGAGTAAATATCTGATGGATAGCTTACATTGTCTGGGTGGTCTCTCTGTTCGGGACTCATATAGATAGGAGTGCCGATAACATGCGACCGCTTCGCCTTTCCCGTCCCTTTCTCATCGAGCAAAAGCTGAGCGATACCAAAATCGATCACTTTAATGACCAGAGATTCCGTAACCAATATATTTTCCGGTTTTAAATCCCGATGGATGACCCCGTGAGTGTGAAGGTGGCAAAGGGCGTAGGCTATGTCGATGATAAACTCTAGCGCCTGCTTGAGGGAAAGAGGGTGACGTAGCAGATACTGCCTGAGAGACACTCCTTCAATAAACTCCATGGCGATATAAAGGCCACCTTCCCACTCGCCTTGATCATGTAATTTGACGATGTTAGGGTGGTCGGCAAGAGAAATGATTTCCGCTTCATCGAAGAAACGTTTCACGATTTCTTTATTCGACAGAAATTTTTGGGATAGCACTTTTATGGCAGTAGGTTCTTTTGTCTCAGGGTGACTGGACAGATATAAAACGCTCATGCCCCCCTTTTCAAGGAGGCTCTCAATTTTATATGGGCCTATCTGTTTAGGTACATGTTCAGGGGTTGAAGGAGTGCTTTGTTGTACCTCCTCACCAGGAATAGTCGGTTGTTTATGAAAACCCTTTTCCGTTGTCATGAATGTTCACCAAAGATGGTTTTACCCTCAGCATAAAGGACCTAAATAATTAGTTTTTTTCCAATATACGCACACCGAGAGTATCGCCGATACGTAATAGTTCCCCACGAGCGATGCATTTTCCATTAAAGACTAAGTCGACGCCATTTTCCGGTCGCACTCCTAACTCTAGTAGATTGCCCGGTGCAAGTTCCATAAGTTTTTTGATAGACATTTGGAAACTGCCGACCTCTACAGAAATTGATAGTGGAATTTCTTCGGGTGAAGAGAGTTCTTTTGGTTCTTCTAAAGCAGCTACAGCTTCGGGTTGTTCCTCTGGGGGAGCCTCTTCTTCTGAGGAAGGTTCTTCACCCTCTGCAGCTTCAGGTGGGGCCTCTATTTCGCTTTCAGATTTGGCAACTTCTTCTGCAGGAGCATCTTCTTCTAAGTCCTCGCCGAGCTCGTCATCTTCTAAATCAAACTCATCATCTTCTAAATCGAACTCGTCATCATCGAAGTCAAAGTCTTCATCATCGAAATCCTCTTCGCTATCGAAGGACTCTACGAACTCGTCTTCTTCATTGGGTGGATTTTCGTCTTTCATTTCTTCAACCTCTTCATATCTTTCAACATTTTCAAACTGTAGGGCATCGCCAATATGAATTTTGCCTTCTTTAACTGTGCCTTGAAATAGCGTGATGCCGTGGACTGTCAGGGCAATAGACCCTTCACGTGTGGCGGGGTCGATCCCGCAGCTATCGAGTAATAGGAAATCACCTGTACCGATGGCATTCCACTCTCCTTTTCTCATGGACACCTTACCGGTTTGGAGGTGAACATTTAAGTTGAGCTTCTCAGAGAGGGGTGACTGCAGGTAGGCATCGGGTGTTTTGGGAGTGTAGCGTTTTGCCCATGATTTACGGAAATCCGAAGATATCAGGAGCCTTCCGCTTAGCGATTTATTAGGGAGCTGTATGTTGATATCCTGTGCTAGGGCTGCTTCGACCGGTAGGTCACCTTCATTTTTGAGGTGGATATTGAGGGTACTGTCGTATTCCAGTTGGGAAATAGCACGAAGGGTTTCTAATGCTACGAAGCGGTAGAAACCGTCGGTAAGCTCTTCTTCGAGGACGACATGTTTCGAAGTTTCACCTTGTAGGAGTAAGTGTTTCATGATGGTGATCACGTCGTCTTTTGACATGACCCACGCCAGGGACCCCTCGACATTGCCAGCTTGGAAGAACAGGGTGACAGGGTTTACAATCCCTTCAGTGTAGTCGCTTTCCGACCTCCATTGGATGTCACAAGGGGTAACAGTAAGATTTTGTATGGAGAGTGTCTCTGCGAGTTTATTGGAGAAACTTTCCCATGGAAAACTGGGCGAGTCACCCAGAAGCGGAACATCGTCCCATTGTAGGAGTGATGAGGGGATCTGTTTGATCCAATCGTAGGTTTTCAAAATATTCCTATCCGTATGCTATGATATCATCTTCGTTCATTGTACCACATTGGAAATTTTCACCAAAACAGACATTTGCAAAAGTCCCCGTACACGACATTTTTTCTACCCTCCTCGGGGAATAAGCGGTAAGCTAGCTTTACATACCATTGAATTACAGAACTCTAGATTACTAAACAGGTCACGCGAGGCACTTTGGTGTAAAGCAAGGCATTGCTTTTTTGCTATTCGATGGAATGATTGAGACGATATAAATTGATTCTCACGTAAGGAGACTCTTCTTTTCAGTTTTTAATCACATCTTAATGATTTTATTTTACATTTGTTGAGAAAGACAAAAGATGCCAACATGTAACAAATGGAGCGTTTTATGAAAAAAAAAATACCACTTATATTCACTATACTTGCATTTACTGCGCTGATACCGATGCAGTCCTATGCGTTAACACCTGCTGAAGAGCTGACAGAAGCGTTGCAAGAAGTGATACAGCCACCGTTGAAGTCTGAACCGTTAGACGTCAATATCAAAGTCACCGACTATCGCGTGGTGGATGGTCATCTTGCAGATTTTCAGATCGAATATGAGGCCAAGATCCCTGCACTTAGAGTTGGTGGCGACCTTTTTACTTACCATGAAGAGTTGAGCCAGTCGAGGGCTGTAAAGGGGTTAGACAAAAAGGTGATGCTAACCAGCCATAACACTATCGATCTGAAAGACGCGAAACTTTTAGGACGTCACCCCGTCAAACCTATGGCTAAAGAAGAATGGGAAATGCGCATTGCTGCTTTGGAGAAAGCGAGGGAAAGCCCTAATCACCCTTTAACCAAGGAAGGGGTGAACATTGAATTTAAAATATTAAAAACGAATGAGAAAGAGGAAATTGAAAATTTTGAAGTATTCCTCAATCCTACAGAAGGTAACAAAACCCTTCAATTCAATGTACGATTGATCTGTTCTTTTACCGAAGGATCTTTTACATGTAACGTTTTATTAGAGAATAATGGTCGATCTACAACACTGTTGGATAAAAACAGTGAAAAACAAATCGTTGAAATTCTCGAAAACATCCGCCAGCGCGATGCAGCCACAATGATGATGGCTCAGTCAATGATTCAGATGTTTAAGGGTTATGCCGGAATGGCTTTGAATAGTCAATAACCTGAAAAAAAGAGACCTAAGATCCTGATTGCTACCCCAAACCTGTCGTAAACATCTGTATAATGTTTTTTCGAAATTCAGAGCAGGTTCTGAAAGTGATTTGAGCGTTTTGTAGGAAATGAAGTTGGATATTCCACCCAGCTCTAAACTCTTTGCTGATGGTGCGTATAACTGCTTTGAACTTGAAGATGTTTTTGGAGATGAAAATATTCAATTTCTTCCTAAAAGAGGT
>JAJFMC010000108.1 GCA_021772365.1 Chlamydiota bacterium | reverse complement strand
CCATTCCTTTCAACCACACCATCAACAACAATTGGAAAGAAGTTATATCTTCACTATACTAAGAAAGCAATAAATAAGATAAACAAGCCTATAGAGAAAATAATTGATAAGGAATTTGAAGCCATGTTTCAAAAGGATAGAAAAGAGGCTATGGCGAAATTTTCTCACCTATTGAAGTAAAAAGATCCCCCAAAGATACAACGTCTATATTTGAGGAAAAAAATATCTGTTCTTATGAATTGTGCCGATGGCCGGACTCGAACCAGCACCCAGTTGCCCAGAGTAGATTTTGAGTCTACCGCGTCTACCATTCCGCCACACCGGCAAGGTGATTTGTGTTGTTATTATAGCTAGCACTTTGATTTCTCGAAAGCAAAAGTTTCGGACTAAAACCTTCGATTGTGGTTAATTGGGATAATTTGTTACATTTGGCCCGATATTACCCCGAGGAAGTTATGAAGCTAAAGCTGGTGTTACTGTCATTATTTTGTGTTTTTTCATCTTTTGTGCTCTCCGCAGAGGAAGCCAAGAAGGAAGATGATACCAAGAAAAAGACTCTTGAAGAGAAGACTGTAGAGAAAAAACATGCGATCACGATTCAAGGGAATGACATTAAGTATACGTCAGTGGCCGGAACGATTGTTTTAAAGCAAGAAGGCGATCAGAAGGCGAGCTTTTTTTATACGGCATACCTCAAAGAAGGGGTGGAAGATCTATCATCCAGGCCTATAACTTTTTGTTTCAACGGTGGTCCAGGCTCTTCTTCGGTATGGTTACACCTCGGTGCTTTTGGACCTCAAAAGGTGGTGATTAAGGACAACGGCAATGCCGAACCTCCTTACCGCTTAGAAGATAATTCTCACTCCATTCTCGATGTCACAGACCTCGTCTTTATTGATCCGGTATCCACAGGCTTCAGTAAACACGCCAAAGGGGAAGATGTAAAACAGTTCCATGGCGTCGATGAAGATATTAAATCGGTTGCAGAATTCATACGACTATTCGTCACAAAATTCGAGCGGTGGGAGTCCCCTAAATTTATTGCAGGAGAAAGTTACGGTACAACACGTGCTGCAGGGCTAGCTGCTGAGCTGCATGACGATTACTTTATGTATGTCAATGGTATCTTGCTTGTTTCATCGGTGCTCGACTTTCAGACGATGCGTGATTTCGGACAAGGTAACGACCTGCCCTACATCCTGTTTTTGCCGACGTATACGGCAACTGCCCACTATCACAAGTTGTTGAAGCCAGAGTTACAGAAAAAGACCTTAGGAGAGGTGGTCAAAGAGTCTGAAACGTTTGCTTTAGGGCAGTACGCTTCGGCCTTGTTGCAGGGGGATCGCCTGGGTGGCGATGAGCGAAAAGTAATCGAAAAGAAACTGGGTGATTATACGGGGCTCTCCCAAGATTATGTCAGCAATGCTGATCTACGGGTCAACTCATTCCAGTTTCGTAAACAGCTTCTGCGCACCAAAAAACGCAATATCGGTAGATTCGATAGCCGTTATATCGGTGTCGATATCAACCCTTTGGGTGAAGCCGCGATGGTCGATCCCAGTGCCGAAGCTGTATTTGGGCTCTTCACTGCTACGTTCAACAATTACGTGCGTACCGTACTTGGGTGGGAGCAGGACGAAAAATACGAAATTCTTGCGAATGTCTTTCCTTGGGATTGGAAAGCTTCTAATGAATACCTAAATGTTGCACATGGCCTTCGCGATGTCATGTCGAAAAATACGCAGCTGAAAGTGTTTGTTGCTAACGGCTATTACGACATGGCAACACCCTTCTTTGCTACGGAATATACTTTTAATCATCTTAACCTCGATCCATCGTTACGAGGTAATGTGATGATGGAGTACTACGATGCCGGACATATGATGTACACTCACAAGCCTTCGCTTATCAAACTCAATAACGATATCCGGACATTCATTAAGAACACCCTCCAAGGGGGGCGTTCTGATAGAAAAGATTTGATGACTCTGAAAGGGCTCAAATCACTTTGATTTCAAATAAATAAATCATTTTAGAGGTCTCTCGAATCAAGGAGAGACCTCATGCCTAGAAAGAAGACTGTCAACAAAGATTTACTCAACTTAGTTAAACATATTGATCCCCATGTACTTCTAGATTTCATTAAAAATGGCTTTTCAGATATTGAAGATCCTCGAGTAAAGGGGCCGACTACATACTAGCTCTCGAGGCCTCCTTAATGCTGAAGTTTTTAACTTCTTTGATCTGCTCAAGCAAAGTAACCTCTCAGACGTAACTATTAAGGAATTTATCACAATCGAAGATGGTCACGGTAGACATGAAGAGCGACAAGTGCTTGTAACTTCAGAACTCGATTGGTTGTCCTACAAATTTTTTTTCAAATATCCTATGAAGCTTATGCCTAATCTACCAGTTTATGTTCCCTAAAAAACACATTGTTGTTAAATCATAATTATGAAACAAACAGAAAATAGATACACCGAATTTCGTTATTTCAGTTAGGTATAGTTAAAATGGAAATATTATCGTACGGATTAATTGCAACGTTTCTGCTTTTATTTGGTGTTATTTCAAATAAGATAAAAACAACTTTTATTACAGGTCCGATTATATTTGTATTTTTTGGATACCTGTTAAGTGAAGATGTCTTGGACCTCCTTACTTATAAAGAACCCATACTTATTAACGTGGTGGCAAACTTCACATTAATTTTGGTTCTATTTTCAGACGCATCCCGAATTAATTTTACTTTGTTCAAAGCTGAGCATGACTTTCCTAGACGCCTTTTGGGTATAGGTCTTCCGTTGACAATCCTCTTAGGACTTCTTACTGCTTTAGTACTGTTTTCAAACCTACCCTTATGGGAAGCTGCAGTTCTTGCGACAATCCTTGCTCCTACAGATGCAGCTTTAGCCCAGGCTGTGATAAACTCAAAAGGGGTTCCTAACCGAATCAGAGAGGCTTTAAATGTAGAGAGTGGTTTAAACGATGGTATTTGCTTTCCAATCTTGTTAATGTTTATCACCCTGGCTGATGAAACTAGTGCCGTAAGCCCTACGGAATACTGGATTAAGTTCATTATTTTTCAGCTCATTTTGGGGCCTATTGTGGGAGCTTTAGTGGGCTACTTAGGTGGAAAACTAGTTAGCTTTGCTGTCAAAAAAAGATGGATGTCAGAAGATTATCAACGCCTTTCCGCACTAGCCCTTTCTTTTATGGCTTTTTGTTTTGCATCTTTGGTAGGTGGAAATGGTTTTATTGCTTCATTTACTGCAGGGCTAACATTTGGGAATATAGCCCGTAAAGTTTCGAAAACCTCTCATCACTTTACCGAAGCTGAAGGGGAGCTATTGATCCTTCTCACATTTATGCTTTTTGGGGCAATATTAGTCCCACACGGGATTAATAACATGACTTGGGACATTATCGGCTATGCATTTTTAAGCCTCACAGTGGTGCGAATGCTACCCGTATACATCAGCCTTATAGGAAAAAAACTTTCGTTAGGAACAATTACTTACCTAGGGTGGTTCGGGCCTCGCGGTGTAGCCTCAATCCTCTATTTATTACTTGTTGTTGAGGAACATGATCTTGGTCAAGAAGATTTAATTTTTAGCGTAACAACCATGACAGTATTGATCAGTGTATTCTTACATGGTATGACAGCAGTTTGGGGAGCTAATAGGTATATCTCTTATTTAACAAGCCACTCTACTTCTGAAGAAGCATGAGATGTACAAAAACTTTCGGCGCGTTAGATTCATTAAATATTGAAAGAATCAAATATTATTTTCTCCGCTCGAAAAAAACGCTATGAACCCGTTGTTTCTCCTATCCTTCGGAGTGCAATAGCTAGGTCTTTTATAGTTAATTATCTTCAGACTATCGTAACAGTCCAGAACCTACCCTCTAATAAATCGGCTTCTGGACGCTTACATGTTGGCATGGCTTTGTTGAGTATTAGAAAAACAATGGGGTGTGAGCATCTTTCCCTCGAGAAAGACGCACTCACCCCATTGAAATTCCTATTCATTCATATCTAGACTCTAAGTTGTGTATTTCATCAGAACCCTACTACGG
>JAJFMC010000107.1 GCA_021772365.1 Chlamydiota bacterium | reverse complement strand
CAACTAGCAAAACTATTAAAAATGGGAGCCGAGAGATTTGCACGAAGGATTCTCAAATTAAAGAAAGGTTCGATTCACCCGAAGACCATACGAAATGCCTTAAAACGAAAAGCCTCACAACTTCTTCAAGGACAAGCTCTATCCAATCAAGAAATCCGTGAAGGACTAAAAATTGTCAATAAAGTCCTCAAAGAAGCCAGTGGAGCGATGTCTCTACCAAGACGTACGCACGAGCCATTCAAAACCTTGACAGCAAAACAAAAATATCCCGATGTAAGTAAAACGCTTCATGAAACGATTGGTCAGTGGGAAGAAAAGTATAAAATGTCACCGAAAACGTCATTCGGTGGTAAGCTACCGAAGCCGATCAAATTTCCAAATCCTATAGACTTGAAAAAGACAACACCAAAGTCACAAAGACAGTATTTCCGCAAGCTCATAGAAGCATCAGAACAAGCCGTTCATGGTGGTGAAAACGATCTGGCATGTATCGAGCTTACACAAGCATTGTTGGATTTCCCTATACATTCCATACCACAGAATAAAGAACAGTGCCAAAAGCTCTATCACCTCATGACGCGAGCTGTCAACACACTATTCGCTGCCAGTTCTGTATCTTATGCAGACAGGATGATCGCTATGTATAGGGCCTTTGCAATAGGGATTACATTAGTAAGGGATTTGGATCCTGCACTCGTATCATATCCCATCTCCATACGCCCATTGCAGCTTATGCAATCAAATTTCAATAGCTTATCCTATTTTTCCGATGGAGGGAAAAAATTAGATGAAACACTAAAATTCTTTAAACAGCACAACAAAAAGATTAAGAGCAACACTCTAAATTTATTTAGCTTTAACCAGTGGAAGCACAAAGCACCAACAAATACAGACGAGATAACATTGCCCATCCCTTCAGACAGTGCTGAATTCTACTATTTGAATAGTATCTACCAAGACATCCCGGAAAAAGCGTGGGAGAAAGTCGACGCTGAATATGAGAATAACGTTAAAGGGGTTGTATCTAATGGAATGACAAAAACAGAGTTTCGTGTTTCCATGCTGTGGCTGGGAAGTGATAAAATTACTGGGGAGATACTGGATAAGCTTAAATACTTCCACTCATTGAATCAGTTTGCGATCATGACAGAATTGATGATTGGGGAAAAAGAAACGACACTACAAAAAATCGATCTAACAAATATAAGACATAATGACCGCTTAACGCCTGAAACTTTTTTCAATATTGAGTGGGAAATGCGTACTAATAGACAAGATCAAAATAAATATTTAAAAATAAAGCTCGGACAAAAAATTGGTGGTGCTAACACACACCGGATAAATCCCAAAAAGAAACCTGGAATAGCATTTGAACCGAAGTTAACTTACACTAAAAATTATGCTCCTGATTGGTGGCCTGGTAAAAGCAGGACAAAGGTACCTCTACCCTCTCGTGCTAAGGCCCACGAGTTGATTGAAAGGGAAACATCGGCCGATATGTCGCTATTTTCTCCATACAAGGATGTGAACAGTTCTATATTGGAAAATAAGAGCGAACTGGTTTTTCATGCCAACATCAAGCCTAATTTAAGTACGCACCTTCTTAAAGATTACTTGGAAAATCACCTCGAACAATTGGAGAGAAAGGAAAATCGGACATGGTTCAAACTATCTCTATTTCATCATCAATCCCTCTCATTAAACCTAAAGGATGAACCCCTTCTTGCAAAACAGCTGTTAGAGGCCTTCGACCAGGCGATAAAAACAACACAATGGCAGCTAAACAGTTTGAATGGAGGTGCTGGTCGAAAAACACGAAGACTTAATGATTTCAATAGGGAAGAACAAAGCTCAGCTTTAGATAAATATTTATTCTTACTGGATATGAAAACCCGTCTTTTCTCGCATATCGACAATTTGAACACTCAATCTTTTTATGCCGGTAGTGATTTTAATGATAATTTGAGTGGGTCCATCAAAATGAAAACCGTATCGTCCAGTTCATCAAACAAGAACACGGCATATATTGGAGAATCAAGCTCAAAGGCGAAAAAACAAATAAATGATTGCTCGCATGTGGAGAAATTACGAAATCAATTACGTGAAGTCATCAAAGAAGAAGCGTTGAAGAAGAAAAAAGATCACACAAAGAACTATTTATACGCTTCGATGATCCTTGCGATAAGTTACGAGTCATACCCACCCATCACAAAAGAAGAACATCTCGAATTATTCAAAGCTTTAAATCTCTGTAATTACGAAATTAGAAGTGAACAAGGATCCCAAATTTTCATCACAAAACTCCATTTACAAGATATCAAACACCTCGTCTATAAAACTGTAAGTAAATACAATCAACCAATTTATGAATTCATGAAGCAGGACAACAGTACTCTTTCTTTATTGCTAGAGGAGTTATATGGTATCTCTCTATCAAAAACTGCAAAATGGGAAAACCACCACCCTGTATACATTCACAAAGATAAACACCACAACGAATATCGGGTTAATGTCGCTACAGGTGTCATCACATGTAATGGAATTCCTCTAAAAGGTTACCAACTTATTTACACTGATAAAATGTACAAGCAAGCGTTTGGCGAAAAACCGTTTTGTAATGCCGTTGTTTCATCAAACCAAAACCCTGTGAAATATACCATTGAAGATGAAAAAGGTGCTAAAATACATATCTACAGATCGTGTCGAAGAATTGAGGGAAAAGTCTGTGGTGAATATGGGATATCCAGCTCTTCTGATTCTGATGATGACTATGCTGTAACAGATGGATTGTCCTATGGACAAAAGGAACAGGTTGTACGTATAGAAAAAGAACTTGATGGAAGGCTTTACGTATTTATTCCACAAGAAAGCCTACCCCATATCGATGGGAAAGAGGAATACTGTGACTGGTGGCCTTCGTTTGCGAAGCACCCGTACCATCAAAATTATAGTACATGGCTATCGATCGACAACAAAGAGGAAACAAACGTTAAAATTGTCGACGCCAAGAAAAATGAAGTCGTCGCTTGTATTTCTCAAGAAGGACTACTAGACGATTTCTCACATTCTAAAGAACATGTAACAAACACCTTCATCGACCTTTCAAAGACTTCTATGTGGACTAGCTTAACGCACTTTGAGGAACCCTATTACATTTCAGCAAAACAGTCTATTTCAAACGTTAGTGATGCAAACGTGACGGTCGATTTCACACGTTATAGCACTCACAACGGGAAAATGATGCGATTCACTTCGAAAGATCACAGTACCAATAATTTAGCCAACACACGATTACATTGGGAGCAAGATCCCCAATGGTTTATCAGTAGTCGACAAGAGGTTGTAGGATTTCCACAATTGAAACGGTTTTTAGTGATAGAAAACGCAGAAGGAAAGCTTAAAGTTATCCTGCCAAAACTAACGTATAGTGATACTGCTTCAAATTGTTCAGATCACGAAATTAACTGTATGACGATTGAAATAGACAATGAAGGAAACCTCCTACCACAATCGACCTATGAATTTGCGTATTGTGCATATCACAGCCTCATGAACAAGCAGTATGAACAGGCAATGGTATTTCTAAAAGAGGCGCATAGTTTGCAGCCATATAGTCCAGAAACGCTAAGGGTTTTGGGATGGATGGTTGTAAGTGAAGATGAGTCCCCTGACAACGTCCCCGATGCCTTAGCAATTAAGCTGTATGCTGCGTGGATAGGAAATGACAATCTTTTTAGAAACAACCCCTCGACAATTACGAGTTTTGATTTAAAGGAAACTGAGTCACTTTATACTCATTATGCAGCACCCGAGCATTGGCAGGCATATTGGCTTGATCAAGCTTACTGGCCTGATAAGCTTTCAAATCGACCACGATTTAGTGCTAAAGTAGCATACCTATACCAACGATACCTTTCTGTAAGAAAAGCTGTCAGTGAAGGATTGAGGGTTGATTCCACAACGAAACTAGAAAAGAACTTCTCTTCTACATGTAGACGAAGAGCTCCAGTTGATAGAGAATTTAAATACAGGCAGCTAACAACTCAAAACTAGATATAGACAGTTGTTGGGAGCCTTGTGTCATAAAGAAATTCAAGTACAAGGTAATGCTTCGCTTTCTGATAATTCACCTCCAGATTCACATGAAATTAATAGACAAAAAGTTGCATTCATCAAAAACATTTATGGATCATCCAAAGATACAAGCTACAGAAGTGAAGTCGAAAAAATGATGAACCTCCGAACTAGACATGGTGAGAAATTGTTTTTAGAGATCGCTCCCTATCTTTACAAGCTCGCGTTAAGTGACAATGATAAAGATCGTACATTCGTTGCTGACATTTTGAGGGACTGTAAGTTCGAAAAGGTGACATCAGAGCAAGTCCGCCACATAAAGACCCTCTTACAATACATGCTCGTTTCTCCTGAAGGAGCTAAAAAAATTGACCAGACAGAAAAATGGGAAAGATACTCTCACAATAAAAATAAAGAGTTCGAATCTATACTAAAATCAATTCAAAACAATGCTGTGAGTGAAAAATCCCCCTTAAAAATTACTCCTCAAAATAGTAGTACCTCTCAACATACAACGACAAAAGAGTCTGAATATTCTTCATCACTAGCGAGTAACAGTGACCTTTCAGTAAACATTAAAGACGATATCAACCATCACTTTTTCGATGGAGAGAATACAGCATCAGTCTATTACGAACTGAAGGCTCCTAAAAACTCACAATTAACTACAATTCCCAAAGTGGAGTTGAGTAAGAAGTATTCACGTAAACGCTACGAACAACTTTTAAAGAACTATCCCGATACTGTGAAACAACTTTCAAGTCAGTCTGTGCCTGCGTTGATTTGTCAACCTAATAAAATAGTCCAAGAAGTTGATGTGTTCATCAACCAAACAGAAGCTCAATGCAAGAAATTGGAAAGTGAAATCCTTGAAATTGCACAAAAACTCCCTCCGAAAGGGTCTATGGAAAGGGTGAAAGCCAAACTTGCAATACGAGGAAGAAAAAAAGAGCAAGTGGGACTTAGAGATTGTATCCTCTCCTTCATTCAGAAAAAAGAACATAGCTACCTAAAATTGAACAGTATTCTTAGCAAGAGAGAACTACAGCAGTTACATTCTCTAGTTGGAGAATATTTAATCCTAAAAACTAATACTAACCATTATAAACGTATTCGGTCCGCTCAGAAAAATCCGGAAGAACTAGCAAAACTCCTTACTATCACCCGGCAGTATCAAATTGCACAGTATCCTGAGTTATTAGTCTTCGAATATTTTATGGGTTATACTTTACGAAAAGACCAAGTGGAAGATATCACGGACTTTACCAGAAAAGATAAACAGGGTTCATACCCAAATATCTTTAAGCAAAGAATGATGGGAGCAGGAAAAACCGAAGTGTTGGGTACGCTCCTTGCTTTAATGAAAGCTGATGGTCATCATTTATCCATCATGGTAGCTCCTCGCTCTCTGTACACGACAAATGCTCAAGATATCAAACGCCGTTCTAACAACATCTTCGGTCAGAAAGCGACGACGATTGAGTTTACAAGATCACCAGTAGAGTTCACCGTAAAATATTTAGCATACATCAAACGTCAGCTAATTCATGCTATACAAGATCGCAACTTTGTGATCCTACCACCAGAGTCACTACAAGCATTAGAAAACCGTTATTTTGAAGCACGCGACCAGCTATCAAAAAAATATGCAAATCTCGAGGAAACCAAAAGCAAAAACAACGTTGATAAGTACATTAACCAGATAGAAATAGCAAATTTACAGAAGGATATCGATCAACTTGAACAACCAACGCAACTGTTGAAGTCTATTCTTTTACTAATCAAAGAGAAAAGTGTTATTACATTCGACGAAGTCGATGCTATCCTACAGGTTCGTAAAGAATTGAATTTCCCCATTGGCACACCAGAAACCCTTTCCCCTCATAGTTGCGACCTTATAAAAGAACTGTTTCTTATCGCAGCAACGGATCCTGAAATAATACAACTAGGGCTGAATCTACGTGGTAATAAACAACACCACATCAAAAAAGACGATTACAAAAAGATCAAACCTTTGCTGACTATGAAAATATGTGAGCATCTTGTTCAGACCGATAAATGGAAAGAGAGGCTAGCTTTTATTTTGAAAACCCTTTCCAAAGGAAAAAGTGGAGAAAGTAGTCAAAAAATTGCTGAAAAACTCTACCTATTTATCATTAATCCGCACGACAAATCTATTGACCTACATAAAATTCACGATACCAAGAGTCTCGAAGCAAGTCAGGCAGTAGAAATGATCATTCTCTTAAAACAACAAATCAATGAATGGTTGAGTCTTGCATGGAAGAAAAGATCCGATGAACATTACGGCCTCTCCAAACTATCGAATGGCCCTACATTCGCCATCCCTTATGTCGCTAATAACACCCCTAACGAAAATGCGCAATTCGCCGATCCGTGGGAAATGGTAAACCGTACTTTACAGCTGTATATCTATAAAGGTTTACGTGATGACCAGGTGCAAGATTTATTTAAAAGGCTGAAGCTAAAGGCTGAACATGAGTGGATTTCAATGGGTCAGCCAATGAATGTAAATGCACTTCCAACAGTGAACAAAGTCCTCGAAGCTACGGGATGCAATATCATGGAGCTGAGTAGTTCCGATCTCATCAAATTTTCCACAAAAATAAACAGTGGTGATACTAAAGCCCTGAGGATTGTCCTCGACTACGTCGTCGATGAAGTACTGCCTACATATGAACAGTTCATCGAACAAGTAACAAATAATGCACATAACCTATCATCAATAGGAAACACCCTACAGGGGTACTCAGGTACTTTGGAAAACATCGATACCTTTGCCCACGAAAGAGTACATGTTGCTCCGGACAAAGCAGCGAAGGTTAAAATTCTCAACACAGTCATTAAAAATAACAATGACCGCGTTGCAATCATCGATGACAACATATCGTTCGCATCAATGATGGATTCGATCCTCTATGATAATGATAAGCTTACTCAAGATGCAGAGAAATTCAAGGCGTTGATAGATATCGGACCACTTTTCACGGGTATAAGTAGTGAAAAAGTCGCAAAAGATATCGCCAAGTATTTCAATGCAACAAAGAATACCCAATTGAAGCGGGGTGTCAAAGGTGTAATCTTTTGGGATGATAAAACTAACGACATGAAGTTTATTCGCCGTAGTCATTCCGATCAAGTGATCACATTACCAAATACCGATTCTTCGACAATACAATCTGTGACGGGTCTTAAAAAAGAAGAACTATTCTTCTACTACTCACACAGTCGTATCACCGGTGCAAATGCAAAACTTCAGGAAGATGCCATAACTGTAGTTACATTCGACTCACAAACGCCCATTAGAAATTGGTTACAAGGGGTAATGAGAATGCGACAGATTTGGCATGACCAGCGTATTGTGACGGTAGTACCAAAAGGTATTGTTGAGCATATTGCCAAAAAGACAGGACAAACTATCAAGCCTGATGAATTGAAAATTCAGAATCTCGTTCCTTTTGCCGATGACAACGAAAGTATGCAGCAAGAAGTCGATATCTTAAAATCAGTGAAGCAGAAGCTACAGAATGCTGCAAGGCAATTTGTGATGAACCAAATGCTCCAAGGTGAGAAACAAAAAGAAAAAGAATTATTCGATACCCACCGACCACTTTTTGTAAGAACACTTACGAAGAGTATGTATTCAAGATTCTCAGGCAAAAAAGGTGAGCAAGCGAAACTCGAGTTCATCAAATTCCTGCTGAACAAATACTTCTCAAAAATTCTTAAACAAAATGAAATCCAATGCGTTTTCAGGGAAAACAACTCTTCATCAAGTTCCTCAAACAATCCAACGATTCAATTGTCTCCGGAAAAACGCGCTCTTATTGCGGAGCTGCGAGCCATTATCAAAAACAATATAGATAACCTTCCTGACAAGGTCGATACACCCATTTCTTCGGCATGGGGCCAAGAGTCTCTTGTCGTCCAACAGCAGCAACAGACAACTCAGCAAGAAGTGAACCAGGAACAGCAGCAAGAACAAGAACAGGATCAAAAGGTCGAACTCGAACTCTACTCGGTAGGTGGAAGACAATGTGAAAAACGTACAGAAACTCAATGGCAATTAAAAGATGTCCGTACAGCCAACTTCCCAATTGTTTCTCCTGCAGAGCAAAAAGATGGAAAAACCTCTTCACCTGTTGTTTGGTCGTTGAGTGACTTTCTCAAAAACTCCGATAAATTTAACCACTATGCAAATCTTTTTGACGATTCTGTCTGCGTCACCAAGAATTTTTTGAATACCTTCAAAAATGTTTCTTGTTTTCTTGATAGGTACCAAAAGCCCCTTTACGAAGTGGTAGCTATTTATCAACCTAATGATAAGAAACATCCATGGAAAATCATGATGGTTTCTCTGGAAGAAGCCTCACAATTCAAGGAATTCACAAAAGGCCTAGATAGAGATAAACCTCCCTACTTCATGGTATTGGAGCCAAATGCTGAGGTCGTCAAAAGCGGTAACTTCACATTAACCGATGAACTTAAAAAATCCCTGACGGAGGCCATACTTCCTGTTCTAGTCCTCAGTGGAGATATGAAGAGTTTGAGCAAACCAAAATGGCGGCCGTATATTAACAGTTGGGCAAAATCCATGGCATTCTTAAAAAAGAATTTTGTTGAATTGAATGTATTGCAACAAGCTGGACAACAAAAAGACCTCTACGAGCATAGCTACCTGAAAGATAGGCTAGATGCCTATTCGAAAGGATTTTCTCCCGA
>JAJFMC010000106.1 GCA_021772365.1 Chlamydiota bacterium | reverse complement strand
TTCTCAAAAATGCTTCCAGCTGTAAGGACGATTTTCTCATTACCGTCACTTCCAATATCTTTCCACTTCCACAATTCTAGACCGCGCGAAAGCATTTCCATTTGTGGTCCTTTCTCGCTTTCTTGAAGGACGAGGTCTTGCTGAAAGCGAATGGCCAGCACTTCTTCGTCTGTTTCATCTTTGAGGATAGCAAAACTCAGTCCAAAATTATTTATTGATTTGATAGATTCGCTGATCTTTAGTGACTGTTCGACGACGGCATCTATCCCGGTGAGTGTTGCTGATGGCATTTTATCACCATTCATTTCGGAGAAACCCTTAATTTCTACGTTTGGATCTAACGCATCCCTGATTTGTTCCGCATCTCCATTGTAGACCCCTGTCCAGTATTGGATGGCGGTATTTTCAAGATTTTTTGGAACTGTTGTATTGACTGTATATGACATATTCTTCCTCTGTTTGGTTAGTAGATTATCCTTATTCATAGAGAATTACAAAATTATTTGAACTGTTTTCTAGGACTTTTTCCGCCTCGCTTCGGGCTCATTCTTGTAAATCAGCCTTGGTTTACTGCGAACTCCGCCTATTCCGAGCCTAAAAAATCAACTAGAAAACCGCTTCAAATAATTTTGCAATTCCCTTTTCAAAATGAACATACAAAATAATTCATTTAATTACACCGTTTTCCCTAACATTTTATTTACAGCCACTCAAAAATTCTGTTAACATTTGCGATCGAGTTTGAAGATTTTTCTATAAGGGAGTGATTAACGATGACGATTCAATTGGAAGTGAAACCTAAAACATCTAATGAAGAATCAAAGCAGTCCGACAGGGAAGCTCTCAAAAGAGGTAGCACTTGTTTTGGCAGGCACATTTCCGACTTATGTATTTCACAAAATGGTGTAGCGAACTCTACATCAGAAGTTGTACATCTGCAATGCATAGAGCGACTAAAGAACAATTCTGAAAATGATTTGATTCAGTTAATGTCCCCACGCACCCTTTTGAATGGAAAACGTACCGAAAGCTCAATAAATCTCTTTGAGACCCTAAATGAAGATAATTCTTTTCCTTCAAAAGACTCCTCGTTTATGCATCATCGTAATAAACATCACATCTCAATAGAAGATCTTTCGAATGGCTTACTTGATCTTGAAAAGTATCGTGAGATAAAAAAAATCAACTCCAAGAGGCTTTCTGCATTCAATCAACACCTATTTTCATCGATACATGACTCCTTGCTCGTTGCACATATCCATCCAATTGACACCAAAGAAATCGACAATATTGTCAAAAAATTAGTCACTAAGGATGTGAATAAATACCTCTCTTCAGATGGAGATCTCACCAATAAAACGATTTTTGAATTTGATGCCATAGCATTAAGGGTTGCCCATGAAATTTACAGACGTTTGGTAGAAACAGACCCACTATTTGAAGAATTACCCTTTCAGAAAAATTTACTCCGCTTTAAAATTGTTGTAGCGAGGGCTATTATCAACCAAAAGCGATCTTATCGTTCAGACTGGCTCGACTCTCTGGTTTTCACAATCGATCAAGTGCTCAACAAAGATACGACGAGAGGATTTACTTTTTACCAATCTGATTCTATTACGAATCATTTTACTTTTTTGAGCTATATCCTTCGCAAAGAAATTCGAGATCAAAACATTTACTCTTTATTCCTAAAAATGTTTCATCCAAACAGACAGGTTTCTGAAACAGTCATTAACCATTGTCTTTACTGGATGAGTGCAAAAGCTTTGCCACGTCTCGTAACCTTGGTAGAAAACCACTTAAACTTGCACCAACACCACCATACAGTTCAAAATAGAGTCTTTGAGTTCAGAGATGAAGCACTTAACTTGTTTGATAGAATGAATAAAGTTGATCAAGAGCAAGTAGCACGTTCCTATTTACTGGGCCGCCAATTAAACTATGATGTCCTTCAAGTAAATGGTGAGGGTGTAGACTCAGAAGGAGTTGAAGGAAGTGGTAGAGCCTGTCAAAAGATGTTTTTCTTAAGGTTGTTTAGGCTCTTATATAAAAATGGATTAAGTCAAATAAGAAAAAAATCACTTATTTCAGCTGAAGTCGATAAATTTCTCAAAAAGGAAAAAAGCTATGTCGGCAAAGAGATTTTATTTTTAGGTTCTATTGGCGCATGGGCTATTTGTGACGAAAAGTTAAGAAAGTTTTTTCCCTTGCTCTTCAGCAACCCATATAGTACTCGACTGCAGCAAGGAACAAAATGTTATATCCAAGTTCAATCAGAAAAAAAATATAGTCTTCTCATTGAGAAGAAATATTGGACTTTTCCCCTTGTTGACCCCACTAATATTGACAGTTTTGCTATTGATCACAAACGTCCATTGATGAGTATGCAGGTTTGCTGGCAAGTAAATTATGAGTCAAAAAAGTTTTGGACATATACCATTTCAACACCTGCAGTAGAACGTCTAAAAGCTAGTGATGCCGAGTTCAAGAAGTTGATGAAGCTGTTGATGATCCCTTTTCCTGTCGCCGGTGCGGAGATACTCCTTAACTGACAGCCTCGAAGGGGCCCCTCAGATAAGTTTTTCGGTCATATTGACCATTTGCTGAGTACTTTTTGTGGAAAGGGTTTTGATTGACGTCGCGTTTGTATCGAAATCCGATAAATCGACAAAACGAATCGTTTGGTCTTCATAGCTCTTGTAATAGTAACGTAGGGTATTTGGATCACGAGCGACGGTAAGCATAGTATAGTCCGTGTACATTTGACCATTATGTTCTTCACGTGCGACACCAACAGGTATATCAAAATTATTGAGGATAT
>JAJFMC010000105.1 GCA_021772365.1 Chlamydiota bacterium | reverse complement strand
GACTACCCAAAAAAGAAGAGATCATGTAGCATTATTTGATAGGTTCAATAAAATTAATGAAAGGCGGCTAATAGTGAGTATAGCTAACTACTTGACATTCACCAGGATATTCATCAGTCCTATATTTTTACTGATATACGTCATCCACGATGACATAGGGATCAGTCCCATTGCTCTCCCCTACATTCTCATAGTATTAATGGGTATTTCGGAACTCTCAGATGCCCTCGATGGGTATTTTGCCCGTAAATTCAACCAAGTCACCGATTTAGGTAAACTTCTCGACCCCATGGCCGATAGTGTCTATCGCATCTCCATTTTCTTAAGTTTCACGCAGCCTCCGGTAAACTTACCAATCTTGCTGGTCTTCATATTTATCTACCGCGACTCAGTGATCAGCACGCTTCGGACGGTCTGTGCATTACGAGGCTATGCTTTGGCTGCTCGTATGAGCGGCAAGCTCAAGGCTATATTCCAAGCGATCGTTGCTTTCATCATTCTGTTTATGATGATTCCCCACTCAATGGGCTACATGAGCGGTGCGGACCTCCGTTACTACAGCACATGGTTTGTTAGCGTCGTCGCCGTTTACGCGCTCTTATCAGGACTTGACTACATCTACGCAAACCGCCATTATCTGAAGAAATTATTAACACTTTCAGAGAGTTAAAAGCATGCCACATCCAAACGGTTATGACATCATCGGTATCGGCGCTCCTGTCGTCGACCATATCATCCGCGTAGAGGAAGAATACGTACAATCGCTCGAGGGTGGAAAAGGGGGAATGGTAATCATCAACTACCACACCCTTTCAGAGATTCTCGATCAATTTCACGGTGAATCGACGCTAATGTCTGGTGGTAGCGGATCGAATACCATCAAGGGCTTGGCAAATCTTGGAAACCAGTGTGCTTTGTGGGGTAAGATCGGTCAAGATGTCATCGGACATACCTATACAGAATCAATTCAAGAGCACGGGGTCTTTCCTCTCATGCTCCACTCAAAAACACCGACTGCTCATGCCTTGTGTTTGGTCACTCCTGATGGTGAGCGCACGATGCGTACATATTTGGGGGCAAGTCAGGAGATGTGTGCCGACGATTTAGATCCGGCGATTTTTGAAGGTGTCAAACTAGTCCATTTCGAAGGGTATAACCTGTTAAAGGGCGACCTGCCAGAAAAGGGAATGGCCCTAGCTAAAGAGCACGGCGCTCTTGTCTCTCTCGATCTCGCCAGTTATGAAATCGTCAACATGAATAAAGAACGCCTTTTGAACCTCATCAAAAGCTCTGTCGATATCGTCATTGCTAACGCCGATGAAGCATGGGCACTGCTTGGATTACCACCAGAAGAAAGCTGCCACGCCCTTAAAGACCTTTGTGAGGTTGCTGTCGTCCTCTTCGGTGAAGGAGGCTGCTGGGTCGGTAAAGATGACGAAGTGATTCATGGGAAACCGTTCCCTGCACATCCCGTCGACACCACAGGGGCTGGCGATCTATTTGCTAGCGGATTTCTCCATGCCTACCTACAAGAATGGTCTATCGAAGAATGCGCACGTTTAGGAAACCAAACTGGTAGTGCCGTCGTACAGGTTCTCGGCGCTGAAATCCCACCAGTCTCCTGGGAGCAGATCAAGTCATCCCTAGTCACCTAAAAATGATAGCTGATTTCTTTGCGTAGTTTAAAAATACCGATACAGTTGACGATAAGGAGAAGGCATCCGATGATCGCCATCACAGCAAGAGCCTGGCCTGTTTCGGCAAAAGAGAAAAATACCAAAGCAACGACCGCGTAGGCATAAAACAGCTTTTTCCCCCATTTGGGCAAAAGGTATTCCGCACAATTTTGTCCGACGACAAAATAAGCATTGATCGTCGAGTACCCAAGTAGAAAGAGGAAGATCGGCATGAACACATGCATATAGGGAAAATAGTCACCCAAGGCAGTCTGCACAAGCATACCAGCCTCCATCGGTTGATCCCACACACCCGATAGCAATATAATCAATATCGTCGTCGTACAGACGATATACGTGTCGAGGAACATGTCAAAAATCACTAGCGACGCCTGCTTTTCAGGAACCGTCACGCTCGATTCACTATGAATCACCGAACTATACCCAATACCGACATCACCCGTATACGCACCACGGCGAATACCCTGTGACATCGCCATCATGATCGTGCTACCGGCAAATCCACCCACAGCAGCATGACCGGTGAAAGCGCTGACGAATACGTCTTGGATCACTTCAGGGATAAGGTGGATATTCGAAAAGATAACCCACGATCCCATTGAAACATAAATGATAACAAACGTTGGAATGATTGCGCTAGAAATGGTACCTACACGCTCCACTCCCCCCATGCTCGCGAGTATTACCAAGGCTAGAAGACCCAATACTGTAGCGATTTCATTGAAGTGAAAATTATCTGTGATACTGACAGCTACGACGCGGAATTGGTAGATTTCTACGCCATAGATACAAAGTAACACCGCAGATACCAGAGGCCACAAAGGTGATTTGTAGGCATGTTTTAAGTAATACATCGGTCCACCGCGATAACCATTCTCGCCATGTTTGATGCGATAGCGTACGCCTAGGTATACCTCTGAATATTTCAGCATCATCCCCAAAGTTGCCGTTACCCATAGCCAAAAGAGAGCGCCCGGCCCCCCCACCTGTATGGCGGTGCACACACCCACGATATTACCGATACCGATACATCCACCAACCGAAGCGAAGAATGCTTTTAGAGGGTGTATCCCTCCTTGGTGGTCAGTCTCTTTGTATGTCAGGTAACGGATAAAACGGCCAATAGCATGTGGGAAGAGGCGGATTTGAGCGAATCCGCTGACCCATGTGAGGTAGAGCCCTAGAATGACGATAATGGGAACACCGAAGTATTCCCATAGAAAATTTTCGAAGAAATCGAGCGATTGAAACAGTCCTTTTAAATAGTCTGATAACATTAATCTATAACCACCTTCATTCCATAATTACCTGTTGGTGATGATATCTGTCAAGCATCCCCCACTTCGAGGCAGGGCACCGGATATTAAAAAAGTTATTTGAGTTTTAGCTAACGTTCCATCACCGAGTAGGTCGAGCAAAGCGCTTCTCTGCGTTTTAAACACCTAGCAAACCCGCTCACCTCACAACCTGAAACTATTCACCTCTAAGAACTTATCTTTCCAGTGATAGTGTTCTAACAAACCATCGGTATTACGACCCATGAGGTGATAAGCAATATAGATAGCCTCTACAGATGCTAAACCTCGGGAAGGATCGGGGCAGTCCTCCTGCTTTCTAGGGTATGCGGTCACAAAATGTTGCGGGATGCTTCTTCTAACGAGACCATCCAAGCCAGGAGTATTATCATACATTTTCTCAGCATAGCGCCATGTGCCGTCGAGGATGAAGAGACCACGATGTGCATCAGCCTCAGTTAGAGGTTCGGCGTCCATATCGAGAAGAATATATCCCTCAAAACCCTGTACTTCATCACGTGGATACTTATAAAAAATAAAGTCGCTACGTTCTTCCAACCCTCGCAGGCTGCATTTTTTTAAATTTTCTTTACGGTGACGAAGGACAATTGTTGGCGGAAAAGATTGCATAGAATATTTTTAACGGTTAGAACTTAAGACTAGCTAGTATATTTCAAAGAATCGAGAGTTGCAATGAAAAAACTTGTTTTATTTTTCCTCAGTTTATTCGTCATGAATGGCCCCTCATCTTCCTTAAATGCCGATACCATCGAGTGGATAACAAATTACGAAGAAGCTGGGAAGCAAGCGAAAGAGCAGTCGAAGCCGATGGCAATATTTTTCACCGGTTCCGACTGGTGCACGTGGTGTCAAAAGCTCTACTCAGAAGCGTTGGACACACCTGAATTTGCTTCTGCCGCTGCCGACAAATTCATCTTCGTCAAACTCGACTACCCGATGAAAACGAAGCAGTCCGACGAGATGATCCAGCAAAATAGAGATTTACAGCAACAATTTGACATCAAAAGCTTCCCTACAGTGTTGATCCTCACTCCGGAACAAAAAGAGATCGGCGTCACCGGTTACCGCGAAGGTGGAGGGCAGGAATATGCAGAACACCTTCTGAATATCGCGAATGATTATGTCAGTTACTCAGAACAGCTGAAAAATATGGGACAACTTTCGGGTACAGAACTGAAAAAATTGTATCACCAAGCACAGATTTTCCACCTTGACGATGACGAAGTGAGAATTGTCATGGCAGGGGTAAAGTCCGACCGCCAGCATTTTTTCTTGATCGAACGTTACCGCCAGCTTGCTAACGAAGGACGCGTTCGTAATACAGAATCGCAAGTCATCCGCGAAGAGATCCTCGCTACCGACCCCACCAACCGTTACCTCTCCCACTACCAAGTAGCATGTATTGATTTCGATGCTTATGCCGATGAAATGAACTTAGGTCAGGCCACACCAGACCAAGCTGTCAAGCCTCTTGTCGAATACATTGAAAAGTTCGGGGATCGTGACCCACAAAACCTATGGCGTATTAATATGATCATTTCGCAGGTTTATAGCGATACTGACGAGCAAGGCAAAGCGTTGGAGTATGCCAAGTGTGCGTTCGACTGCGCACCTGACGACACCAAAGAAGATATCGCCATGGCCATTGATGGGATTAAATCTAAAAAATCTTAAGAAATGAATCACCCCGACTATCCATCGGAGGTGACTCATTTAGAAATTATCTGTACTCTTATGTTGGACTCAAGGAATAATGCTACTCAACAAACAGAGGATTTTTAATTACAAAGTACATTCTTTACCTTGTCATTCGTGTCATACACAACCTTTATACAAAAGTATTCATCAGGATAACAAGCTTCTATTGGAGTTCCAAACACCTCGCGAACTCCCACACACTTCACACCTCACTCCACACACTAGCTCACGTCATCCCAGTTCGTTGGACGCAAATATTCCTTAGGAAACTCCTTCAGAAATCGCGAAGGCATACTCTGCAGAGTCTGCCCCATTCGCTTGCGGAACTTCGCCATGCTGATCGTCAAAAACCTCATAGACCGGGTGACTGCTACGTACATCAAGCGCCGTTCTTCTTCGATGCCAGTATCCTGCATGCTTTTCTCATGCGGGATGATATGATCTTCGACACCGACCAAAAAACATGCGGGAAATTCGAGACCTTTGGAGCTGTGAAAAGTCAGTAGGTTTACCCGATCGACCGCAGCACCGTCATTATTTTTTTTATCCCAATCATTCTGGAGGGGCATATCGGTGACAAAGCCTTGTATTGTCGCCTTCTCCTCCCCTTCATCATTTTTTTGCTCGTAATCGGAGACGGCGTTAATAAATTCCTCGACATTCTCCCATTTGAACTGCCGCATTTGGGTACTTTTCACCTCTTCATCGATAGCTTTCTGATAGTTAATGGTATCGACCAGCCACTGCATCGCTTCGCTTAACGGTATGGAATCGAATTTTTGTTTTGCATTACGAATTACGTCCACGAATTGATGGATACCGACAAGAGCACGGCCACTCATCTGATCTCGCAACTCCAGGTCATCGCCAAATCCGGGATTCACTAATTTTTCTAGTACATCCCATAGAGGTATTTTTTCTTGCCTGTTGTATTTCGTAATTTTATCGAGCGCCCCCTCTCCGATTCCTCGTCTTGGTTGATTGATCACACGGAGGATCGCTTCTTGGTCTTTGGGGTTGACGATGATGCGTAGGTAGGACATAAGATCTTTAACCTCACGGCGTTCGTAGAAAGACGTCCCGCCGAATACTTCATAAGGGATCCCTTGCACCCAGCGACCGTGGTCATTCCAATTATGTTTCATGAGGGCAAGTTCCATCTGTCGCGAGAGAGCGTTGGATCGGTATAGGATGGCGATATCTTTCCATTTCAAGGCATGTTGCTCTTTCACCCGTGCTATACGGCATGCTACGGCCTGTGCTTCTTCGACTTCTGAAGGGGCAACGAAAATTTCGATCAGTTGCCCATCGCCATGCTCACTCCATAGCGATTTATCGTGGCGTTGTGCGTTGTTGCTAATAACAGCATTGGCAGCTTTAAGGATCACGTTCGTCGAACGATAATTTTGTTCTAGTTTGACGACTGTAGCATTCTCGAAATTCAAGATATTTTTCACTTCCGCACCACGCCAGCCGTAGATCGACTGATCGTCATCACCAACGACGCAGAGATTCCCATATTTTTTGGTGAGAAGAGCCGCCAAACGATACTGTACCGGATTGGTATCCTGGTATTCGTCGATCATCACATAGCGATACAGCTCTTGGTATTTCTTCAAAACATCGGGGACTTGCTCGAAAAGTTCGACCGTTGCCCAAAGGAGTCCATCAAAATCAAGAGCGTTATAGGCACGCATACTCTGTAGGAGGCGTTTGTAGACCTGGCAAGTGAAGTCATCATGCCATTCTGAGCCGGTATCATCAATCTCTTCAGCTTTGATTCCTTTATTACGGGCATTGCTTATCGCTGCCATCGTCGCTGCAAGAGACGGCAGTTCCTCACCATCAGCACCGAGAATATCGCGAGCGATGAGGGTTACCATCCTCTTCACATCTTGCTCGTCGAGGAGGGTGAACGACGTCGTGTAGCCGAGATGAGCGATATCCTGACGTAATATCTTCATGCAGAAGCTATGGAACGTGCATAAAGTGATTTCTTTAGCGTTTTTCCGATCGACCATATCGCTGATACGGTTGCGCATCTCCGCAGCAGCTTTATTGGTAAAGGTGAGACCCAGAATCGACGATGGAGACACCCCTAGATTTTTGACTAAATGCGCCATTCTGACCGTCAGAACGCGCGTTTTGCCGCTACCCGCACCGGCAAGGATCAGTACCCGCCCTTCCGTTGTCTCTGCTGCCTTTCTTTGGTTGGGATTGAGACCTTTCAGTTCGGGGTAGGTTTCCTGGACAGTCACTGTTTTCTCCGATTAGGTGCAGAAATTCTTCGATGATATCAGGCGTTTTGGCGCTGTGGGCTGTCGATCGCGGACGGACGACAATGTCGTACCCCTCGACCAGCTGGTAGCGAGTGAGACGGAACGCTTCACGAACGAGACGTTTGAAGCGATTGCGGTGGTGCGCCCTTCCATATTTTTTGGTGGCGGTGATACCCAGTCGGGTATTGGATGTAAAATTTTTCTTTAGATCGATAATAACACGTTTTCCCACACGTCGATCACAGCCATACCCCATTTTACGAAATTGCTTTCTTTGGAGGAGACGGACCGACTTGGGGAAACGATAATTTGTAGGCTGAGTCAAAAGCTTAACCCTATGTGTTTATAGGATGTTAGACTTAGACTCTTGTCAAAAACTTACGACCTTCGCGGCGGCGATTGTTAATGATCTTTCTGCCGGCAGCTGTTTTCATTCTAGCTCTGAAGCCATGAGTTCTTGCGCGGCGGATCTTACTAGGCTGGTATGTACGTTTCACGACTCAATTCCTTTTCATCATATTTTGTTTTGAAAGAACCAAAGATACAGGATGGAACTTAAAACTGCAAGAGGAAACAGATGAAAAAAGAGTCCTTCCTCAGCTTTTCGGACAATCAACTTAAAACAACTACCTCTATATATAACCCCCCCCGTTACCGTAGTAGGTCGCCCGTTAGCGTTTTGGAGAAGGCAAAGAATCGATTTTTTAGTTATGAGAGTGTTATTATTAAGAGTATTCCCATTAATGAAAAAAGTAATTTTCCTTTAATCCAAAGCGCTAGCGCGCGACCTATTCGGTGATACAGAGCTCCATAAACGAATGATTAATTTAACTTAACACCATTGATTCGCAAGGACACCAGAAGATTTTAACTGAAATGTGAAAGTGGCCAAAAAAGGGATTGAAAGAAAAGATCCGATACAGTATAAATAACGCTTTAAACGAACCAATTGTATAGGGAAGACAATGAAATCGCGAGCATCTATAAAGGCCGACACCTCTAAAGGTGACCAGATCGTACGTCGTCGTGGTCGTCTATATGTTATCAATAAAAAAGATCCAAACCGCAAGCAGCGTCAAAAAGGCCCTGCTCTGAAAAAATAGGAATTCTTTAAATGGCAAAAAAATCTGCTATTGCAAAACAGAATAGGCGAGAAAAACTCGTCAAGCTCAAATGGGACAAGCGCCAAGAGCTGAAAAAGAAAATTCTTGATATGAATATCAGTGAAGAAGAGAGAGAAGACGCTCGTCACTCTCTGAACAAACTTTCTCCTAACTCTTCACCGGTACGCCTACGCAACCGCTGCCAACTTACTGGCCGGCCGCGTGCATACTACCGTAAGTTCAAGATATCACGTATCTGCTTCAGAGAGATGGCTTCTAACGGAGAAATCCCAGGCGTCACAAAAGCAAGCTGGTAACCAGCAAGTAAACTCACCCCTTGTTAATAAGGGACGAAAGGGACCTAAGGGACAATTCAATATTGTTCCTTAGGTCCCTTTCGTCGTTTTCATTCATTCCTTAAAAAGCAGTATGACATATGCAGACTCTTCATTATCTATCTTAATGTTTCTGGAAACAATAACAGGAAATCGCAGTTACGATGAGCCGCAACCTGGCCATTTTTAAAGAGTGAATAATAAATCACAACGAATACGTTCACGCTATGCCGCCAACTTAAGGAACTCCAAGTTGTTAGCTCCAGATGTAACCCGGGATAAATTGGTAGACAAACTGAGCTTCGGTTAGTGTATTGAAATGTTAGCGAAATTGACCTACCTTTGCTATCCTGTGAACGCAAACAGAATTAGCAACATCCAAATAAAATAAGAAACTAAGTCTGTTTATCCCTTTAACACTTCCGCTACATATTGGAGTGATGGAATGGATGGAGCATATAGAGCAAATTTCATTACTAGATTTTTTTGCAAATTAAGGTCGATGGGATCTCTTAGAGCTATACATGCAGTTGATTTTTGATTGCTCGCAAGCTCTAAATTTTTTTTTTGCTGTGGGGACTTCCAGGCGTTGTAACTGCAAAATAAGATGAAATCTACAGTAGAGGTTTGTTTTATGATATAATCAATTTCCTCTTCAGAGGGTTTCAAGAGATTGTAAGTATATAAAACTGTTTCTTTTCCGAGAGTTATAAGCTCTGTACTCTTGATTTTTTCTTCGAAAGACTTTGGGAAGACGATAGCAATTTTGAGTTGTCTTAAATCGGTACACCATTTGCCTTTATTGACTTTAACCGAGCGCATAACAATTTCTCTGGCATTGATAAGGTGAGTCTTGTTTCTGAGTGTTTCTTTCATTTTGACAATTGTTTGAGGGAGTTGTTGAAAAAGTCCTGCTTCTCTTATCAATTTCAAAATTCTATTAACAGATTCGTTAATTCTCTTCTCGCTAATCACTCCTTCCTCTACAGCATTTAGAAAAGCCTTATACACACAAATTTTCACGGTTATATCACTTTCACCAGGGAAATCAGATTGTAGATTTTGCCCTCCCAAAAGCAGTATATCATTTCCTGCTTGAAAAGCTTTGATAACAACCTCCTCCAATTTTTTTTCTTTCTGAAGAACGCCTTTCATTGCCAAAGAGTCTGAAACGATAATCCCCTTAAAACTCATCTGTTCTCGTAAAATTCCTTGTAAAATCATCGGTGATAATGTTGCACAATGATGCTCATCTATATTAGGGTACAGGATATGTGCAGTCATTATAGCCGGAGTACAGTGTGCCAATTTCTTAAAAGGAACCAACTCCACTTTATTTAGTTCGGTCATTTTTTTTTTAATAACCGGTAATTGTTGATGAGAGTCAACCACTGTGTCGCCGTGTCCTGGGAAATGCTT
>JAJFMC010000104.1 GCA_021772365.1 Chlamydiota bacterium | reverse complement strand
AAATCGACAAAGTAGCGAAACGTGCGAAGCTATTTAATAAAGACACCGTTCCAACAGACGATCGAATGAATGCTCAAGAAGAGTTCAAGAGTGCGATGAAGTCATTACGTGGACGCGTGAAGAGTAAAATTGTCAGCCACCAGTTAGGAGTGACGTCGTCCTCTATAAGTTTGGTCGCCAACAGTATATTATTTGTTTCACCATTTGTGTTGCCTGTATTTCCGGGTATTGCAGCGATCATGCCAGCCTTGTATACTTTAAAAAGTGCAGGGGGAGTGATATCGTTCTCTAACTTTTTATATAAGACTATCACCAAGTATCAGTTTAACCATTCTGATCTGATGAAGGAAAAAACGAGGTCGATAGACTGGGGTGATGTTGAACTCGAAGATCTAGTAAAAAATACAAGCACTTCAGAACTCCAAAAAGAAAAATCTCAGTCAGCGTAGTATGGTGTTTTTTGAATAGTATGTTCTGAAGCAATTATTTTAATTCACAAATCTTGTTCAGGGATTCTTCATCCCCGCAGCAATGGTAGTAGAGTTTCAGATAGCGATAGAGCTCTTGTTTCTCCCAGGTGAATGCACGGTCAAACCAAGGGTGGTTGCCATGAATCCTCCCTGTCAGATAGTGGCCGAGCAGTGTCCACGTCCTGGGATACGAAGTGTCTAGTGTCCCTGCAAAATGGATGTTGGCAATATCTTCGCCTTCAGAAACCCTGAGCCAGCAGCCATAGATAGAATAGAGAGGAGATGTTTCATGGCTAAGAATTTCGATGGGATACTCCAGAAGAATCTTGGCTCCACTATCCCAATCTTTATTCAAAAAATGTCCCCAGATAACGTATGCATCAAATAGTCTTTGCTCTTTTAGCTGGATATCAAGTTTCGAAAAATGCTCGTGGACGATAAAAATGATATCAGTTTGTTCGTTTTTTAGAGCTCGTTCCATAATATGAAGAACGGTTCTTTCTCTTGAGAAATCGAACGTGTCAATATGATGCAAATAGTCAAGTACGCTGACTTCTGTTAATGTTTCTTCGGCTTTTAAGATGATAGGGATATCTTCTTGCAGGCGGTGGCTGTTGATGAAGCATGGTTTTTCTGTAAGGAGAACTTTTTTTAATTGTTCCTTGGCGATATCTGTTTGACCGAGTTTGATCAGCGCATAAATAGCATTGGAAATAACAATGGGCGAGGGGACTTTAAGCTTAGAAATTTTGTCGATGATTTCTACGAGTGAATAATACTTATCCAACCAAAAAGCTAAACTTACAGCAAACTGATGCATGTTCATGTGCTTATTGTGTAGGATGGTATCGTTCTCTTCTATGAAAGGCAAGGGCTCCCAATGCTTCTGTAGGCTATCGAACAAGCGGCGAACGTGCCTACTCAATGCTATTTCACGCAATAGGCATATTGTCATCAGAACATACTGATAGGTAGCTTTACGGCTTGTACGTGAACTTTCATGCATGCGGGCAATGATCTGTTCTTGAAGAATAGGCAGGAGTGGGTGACGGGGGTAACGGCGGCAGCCGAGCTCGAAACATTTGATCTCTTCGTCATATTCTTGTTGTGCTTGGTATACTAGTGCCTTACCCAAATATTCTAGGGGAGCCCCAGGTGTTCTGTAGAGTTTTTCGAACTCTTTTAAAGACTGCTGAAAAAGCTCAGGAACTAAAGTGTCATCAGAACAATTTTTAGCTTTTTCTAGCAAAGTGATCCCTGCGCGGAACATCGCCTCGCGGCCTTCTGCTCTTCCGGGAAAAGAGTATCCGATACGACGGTATTCACTAAGTGCTGTACTGTAATCTTTGTGAGCAAGAAATGCATCAGGAACAGATAGACATTTGACCATGACATTTTGTCCGCCGACAAAGACATCGATTTTATCTACTTCGTAATCGAAGTCTCTGGTGATAAATCCTATATGTGTTCCCACAAGGGGAAGGTGGCTGATATAGGAGAATTGTAGTTTGTTATTAACATACAGGTGAATGATATTATCAATTTTGTCGACACGTACGGAGTACCATTCACCTCTCTTCAGGTAGACTTCCGGAGCATATAGCACCTCGGCTGTGGAACGCATGAGCTTGGTTGATTTATTGAGGTCTGAGCCCAACCACAAACAGTATCCATCGTTTAGGTGTTTTCTTTCAGACATTTCGGGAACGCTTAATAGAAAGCCAAGACCATGGCCGCCTTCATTAAATTTAATTCTTGTTTCGAGCATGATGTTTTCGGCAAAGGAGTCCTTTGAAATCATCAAGGTCATCCAGTCTGATACTTCTGATGATCGCGTAATAGCGATGTGTTCTTGTAAGTAAACGTGCTCTTGAAACTCCCAGTCTTCTTTTTTCAAAGGGTCAATAGATGAAATGTGAAACCACTCAGCTCTTCCCTCTATGTAATTTTCCAGATCACGAATCAAGTCGTCAAGGCATTGATAGCGATCAGCAGGGGAGGGTTCTAGACTTTTTTTTGTGATCATCGCCAACAGGCGTGGAATGTCTCGGTAAGGAGCCACTTCGATCGGATCGGGAAGCTCTTCATGCTTAATGTTTATTCGGAATTTTTCCAGAGATTCCCTTCGAAAAGGAAAGTTAAGGGTTAGCAGTTGATAGAGAATTACTCCAAGTGAGTAGATATCCGTTTGAAATGACGCTGTATTACCCACAGCCCTTTCCGGGGCCATATAATTGACTGTCCCTACGACTTTGCCGATCCGAGTGAGACCGCTTAGATGTATCATATCTTTAGGAGCAGGTACCTCTTCCATGTTTTGCTCTTTTTCCTGCACCAGCTTGGCAAGGCCCCAGTCGAGAATAAGGACTTCACCAAATTCTCCAATGATAATATTTTCGGGCTTGAGATCTCGATGGAGAACGTTTTTTGAGTGAGCGTAAGCGATAGCCTGGCAGATGGAAATGAATATCCGTATGAGGGCAGGTATAGAACCGCCGATGTGGTCGAGTTTATGCCCTTTTCTGGCTTGACGATGAGTTTTGCGAAGGATTTCTTTTAATGTATCCCCCTTGACGTAGGGCATCGTGTAGTAGACTTCTTTATCTTTTTTATGGATGGCGTAGATGGGGATAATCGACGGGTGTGTGAGTTGGCTTGTGACATGTGCCTCTTTGAGAAATCGGTTATTAATCTGTCTGTAATCAAGTAAATCGGGCCTAATTCTTTTAAGGGCGATCTTTCTACCGCAGACCGTATCAAAGGCTAGGTACACCTCGCCCATTCCCCCTTTACCAATTGTTTCAATGATTTTGTAAGAACCTATCGAAAATTTGACATCACTATCCGCTGGAGCATGACCTTCGATAAGAGAGTGTGTGATGGTGAAATCGGCAAGTTCTTGTTGGTTTTGGAGGTCATCGTCGCTGTTCGTCATAGGCGGTTACAAACGTTGTTGGCATTCTAGAGTATGTAATAGGTCGAGCGACTCATTAGAGGCGTTCTGTACGAAGCAGTTATGACTTAGATCCTCATCGAAATAGATGCCATTAAAGCTTTTATGAGATGCTGCCATCTGGTGGAATAAAGCATTCATCCCACACTCATCCCTTTCGGGGAGAGTATAACGAAAGCCGCAGATCACTGTTTGGAAAGAATCGAGTTTCCAGTGGCGGTGGGCGATTTGCATGGCCTCTTCAACCGTATCACCGCGAATACCTGTATCTTCTTCTGACTCTGGAGTTTTCTCTAGGTACCAACGGTAGTCGTGAGGAGTGCGCTCTCTTAATAAAAGAAGCGCTTTTCCTTTCTTAGGTATTTGTATATGTGCGAGATGGATCAGTTTATTTCCCATGGTCCTGCTCTTCAAGCTCTAGTTCAATTTCTTCGTTTTTTTTTGCTTCGTCTTCGTAATCACCGTAATAGTATTCCCTGAAAATGATATAGATACCTCCAATCACTAAGAGTACGGGCATTAGAACCGACCAGTTTATCTGGAGGTAGTACACGAAAAATAAGCCTAGAAGAATACCCGAGGTGATGAATAAATCATAAATTCTGGCAGTTAGAAATTCGCGCGTCGCTAGTAATGCCCAGATCGCTACTAAAATCCCTGGCCACCAAGAATTTGTGTAGAATAAAATTCCCAGGCCAATTAAGAAAACCCCGTTGGAAATTGCATTCGCTTTTCTTCTAGAAAGATGTGGTGCTGACATAGCATTTCTCCTAATAATTAACTATCTACCCTGAACATAAGCCTTATTTGCAAAGAATTCTACGGTAAAATTGAATAGAACGCAATTTTAATTAGACGGATTTAGACAAAGGCTGTGCTTATGTGAGAGATTCCTGTAGATTTAAACGCGAAGGCCGCGAAGAGAGCGAAGAAAACGCGAAGACGGTTTGCGTAAGGAGGCTGAACGCTTTGCCATTCGATAGAACCTAATTTGTTCATTTAAAGAAAACTCTCCTGCACCTTCTGCAATATTAAGCGAAACTGTTCACTTGATACTCACCAAGCATTAAAAAAATAAACAGGATAAACAGGATCGCCTTCGGCGACAGGATAATCATCCGGAAGGTAAAGAATCTTGTTCTAATTACTCTATAAAAAGATTTTTATCCTGCCGCCGAAGGCGATCCTGTTTATTCTGTTAAATAATTTTTTTTTATACTTGTAACCTTGGTCATATCTAGAAATCCGTTGGTATATGTACTTTTAGACTGACCGATAAATATAAATACCTGACACTCTTGTGTCTAATAAAAATTGTCCTGTACAGAGGCTCCCGCGATTGAACGATCGTAAGCTTCTAAACAATATAAGGTAGCTTACGATCGTTCAATCCCAGGGCTTTTTCAAAGCCAAAATCCCAAATTTTAAAACATGATCGGTATACTATCGCTTTGAAGCTTCAAGAAGCAACTTTGCTATATTACTGTCTTCAGTTACGTCTAGGATCGTTAATCCTGATATTACTTTTCCATATACATCAACCACAGCCCCGAGATCGATTAATTTTTTTACCAGATCTATGTACCCATCTCTTGCTGCTATAAATAGTGGGGTTACACCAAAATGATTTTTTGCATTTATATCAGCTCCTGCATCTACGATTTCATCTACCAATTCAATAGTTCCCTTACTGCTCAGAGCAGTGTGTAGGGGAGTATTACCCACATTATTTTTTTTGTTTACTTTAGCGCCTTTACTAATCAACTTCCTTGCCAGCACAACAGGTTTTTCATTATGCTCAAGTGCATAATGAATAATTGAATCTCCTTCTTCATTAGAGATGTCTATATCTGCGCCAGCATCAATTAACTTCAGAGCAAAATGTGGATCATCATTTCGCAAAGCCAAGTGTAAAGGTGTATAACCACCTTCTGAAATGTCATTAATTGATGCACCTGACTTAATCCAATGATTTAAAACCTTCTCTGTGAAATTATGAATATCGATTTTTTTTTCTTTTTTCCAAAAAGATGTTCCGGCTAGCTTGTGAAGTACAGCATGTAATAAAGTACTTCCATCTAAGAGTTTTGTATGACTCAAAGTAAACGCATCCATTTTTAGAATTGTATTTAGTACACTCTTTTTTTCTGTAAGAGATAATGAGTGAAAATTAAGGATAGGGGTAAATAACTTAAGCTCTCTGCGTCTTTGAAAATTAGCATTTAAATTAACACTTTTTAAATATTCTTCAACTCCAAGATATTTAGCTATTTCTAACAATTTTTTATTGTTTTTGCAATCTTCCATATTTCCACCAAATGCAAAACTTGATTTACCTGGGAGTTTTACTGTGACTTTTTCAGGAAAACGACTAACTACCTTAAGTATGATATGCTTTGGGTCAATGTTACTATCAGTAAGTTTCGCAATATAATCTGAGGTTTCTATATCAATCCAACTATGTGAAGAAAATTTTTGTTGAATAAACGTTACTAAAGTACTATCTCCAAGCTCATCTTTCAAGTCATTATGGATTGCACCGCCAAAACAAGAATTAACAAATATAACATCCTGTTTGTTTCGAAATAGGGATAGAACTTTACTGGATAAGTTTATATCTTCGCGTATAAAGTCCATCGTATGAGCTTTAGAGTCTAAGGTTGGTTGATATGCATAAGACCCATGAGCTTGGATGCTCCGAATTTTCGCATAAGGTAAAGATTTTATAAATTGTTTTTTAAAGTTTCTATTGCCACTGGATATAAGAGATAATTTATTTTTCCAGATATGTTTTGTTTTAGTAAAACTATTCTCGTCCAAAGGATCAATAGTAGTACTTGATATTTGATTGCATTTTGATAAATAGTTAAAATTATTTGTTAAACTTTTACCGATTAATATATTTAACTTATTGCAATGGTTGTTTTTGTTATTATCTTTTATTAAAGGTGTGTTTGTTTTTCTGCCAATGTTGTTTATTTTTAGCGGATTAAACTGTGTATTTAAATCAAAAGCTGACATTACCTTTCCTTTAAGTTTTAATTAACACTTTAAAATAAATATATTATTATATCAATTGTGTTTTAAGTTCTTGTTAAGAAGTGTTGATTTTATTTGAAT
>JAJFMC010000103.1 GCA_021772365.1 Chlamydiota bacterium | reverse complement strand
AAAACGAAGAAAAAGAAATAAGTAGCAAACGACAAATAGTTGAAACTGCTTTTAGCTGCATAACAGATTTATTCCCAAAGAATTTAAGAGTGAATACGGAACAAGGATTTTTCATAAAAATCCATTGCTTCATATTAGCTTTCATATTAGCTTACAGTATGAATTGTTTATATGGGATGATACACAGCTAAAACTTTTTTGAGCACGCCATCTACTTCCTGTAACGCCTTGGAAAAGACGGAGTCTTTCCCTGCGTCGCTACAGTCGTATCTGACGCACTCAAAGAAGTTTTAGCTGCGGTTTGGGGTGGCAATCGGGGTCTCAGGCAGACAAGTTCATTTCAAATGGATCGCTCAGAATTAGCCTATACAGTCAGTCAACTGGTTGATTCAAAAATTAAATGCGGAATGGAGTTTGTTGGCCTAGATAAAAATGATTTTGAACCATTAAATAAGCTCTTGGCTGGCGTAATTCAGGTTTCAGATAGTGGTCATGTACAGCTTTACCGACTAGAGTTGGGAGGGTGCGAGCTCGTGGTAAACAATATAAGTAGTCTGGCTCCCCTTGCTAAGTCCATCGAGTCTATGGGGAGCAGGAGTGTATTTATAATTAAAAATACAAATTTAAAAACAAATGACCTCCATCGGAGCATGGCATACAAAAAACAACAGAGAGAACTAAACCGAAAAGAATCTTTCAATTATGAAATAGTGCACTTATCAAAGAATGAGCATATACATAGCTGGTTAAAACACAGGATCCCAAATTCGGAATTAGCAACTGATTTTTTTGAGAGACTTTATGAAAAAGCACAAAGCAGCGCAGGTTCATATAGAGTACATGTATTTCCTATTATTCAAACTGCTTACAAGGTAATGTTACCACCGCATTATCACTACCTTGAGATTCTTTTTAGTGCAAAAAAAATTGAAGTATTCTGGGTTGATGCGGCTAAAACATATACATCTCAAATATCAGCATTGATCGGTGGTTTAAACACAGCGATAAAGGGTAAGGTTGATATAGAATACTACTTATTCGGACTGCCTAAAAAATTCTCAACCAGCATACAAATGGATAATTATAATTGCGGATCCTTTGCAATGGATATGGCATTAAAGTCATCGAAAATAGACACTTTTAAGTATCTAAGGCAATCTAAGTCTAAAATATGTAAATTTATCACTAAATACAATGCTAGTAGGAGTCTATTAGACAAACAGCTTCTTTCAATAAAACATTCCACCGAGTCAAATATGAGCCGATCGAAAATAGTAACATTATCGCCTAGAATGCTACCCGAGGAACTGAGTTTTATTTTTAGAAATGCGCAGTCCACAAATTTAATAAGTAAGCTACCGATTAGTATAAGAAAGAGCCTTGTAACCAAAGACTTTACACTAGAAGACTATCATCGTAGAAATACAGTTGGCATGAACAAATTATCCAGCAACAACCTAACTAGGTCAAATCGAAATATTGGTATCTGGAAAAAAAGAGCTAAGTGGCAGTTAGATTTTTTTTTTGAATCCTATTATACAGGCATGCCTGTTTCTGAACCTCACCTAACGGATGATGCTATGGCCAAAACTTTAGCTAAAGAGCGAATTGCATAAATATTTGGGCTGTTTTCTAGCCCTTTTTCCGCCTCGCTTCGTGCTCGTTCTTGTAAACAACGTATGGTTGGCTGGGAACTCCGCAGGGCACCGGACACCAAAAGAATTATTTGAATTTTAACCAACATTCCATCACCCAATAGGTCGCGTAACATACAACTCACTGTTATTAAGAGAATAAAAGGTGTCCATTTACTGGATTTCAAATATTTTTTTTACATCCAACAGCATGCGAAATGGCCGATATCGGCTGCATAAAATTGTTACCCTGTGTTGCCTTCATTTGAACCATACCAAAAAAAGGTAAGTCATGAGTAAAGATATCCGTTGGAATCGGTAAATGGCTCTTCAACAAAGACAAATGTAGTTTTGTCACTCCAAGGTTCCACTTGAACCTCTTTCTCGAAACACATCTTAGAATCGCGGAACGACGGAGAATCTTCTTACGTAAAAATAGGCATTTCGTTCATGAACAATACGTAAGCTATTCGTCGTCTTGCAAAAGGTGTGGAGCATTTCTCATGATACTAGCAAAAAATAAATCGATCATCTTCATCTGATCATTTTTTTTCATTTGGTGATCTTTTTTTTCAACTTTTTTCAATTTATTCATTGCTTGTTCGAGAACGTTGTTATTAATATGTTTTGCCTCTTCAGTCGTGCCTTGTTTTTTACTTAAACCAGTATACACTCTCGATTTTCTATCAACAATCTCTGTTTTGATTGCGACAGTTTTTTCACCATCAAAAGTTAAATCTGTCTTTTTGCCATCTTCTCTAGTGAAAGTGACTTCGAAAAATGAATCATCATCGTCTGTGTCATCACTGTCATCGTGGTGTGAAGCATTTCTCAACTCTGCTAATCCACTAGAAAGGTGATCAAACATAGCATTTTGCGGTTGTTCTAGTTCTAAACGTCTTTTTTCCACAATTTCTTTAATACTCAAAGCTGTTGTTTGCTTTTCAGATTTCTTCTCTTCGACTTTTGGATCTTTCCTCCAGCCTTTAACAGGAATTACCCCATCGCTTGGTAACGGTGGTGCTGATGGTGGAAGGGTATTTGCCGCAATAGTTCCTAAAGTAGTAATCCCTTTAAAAGCATTTGCCGCTACGGGATCAAGATCAACTTTCAAACTAGCAGCACTCTTCATTTTTGAGGGAGTATGTCCATCAAAAGTTATTTCTTTACCGCCAACTTTTATTTTTGTCACACGTCCGAATAGTTTTCCGAAGACCGCTTCAAAAAAATCTTTGATTCCATAAAACACCTTTTTCGCGAAGTTACCGATTGCGTGAACGGATCGAGTAAAAAATCCTGGCTTTTTTGCTTTGACCTCTTTAATAACCCTCTTATCAGTCAAATTTTTCTTTTCAGTACTTACACGCTTTTCTTCGCCTTTTCTATCAACTTCATTTTTTGCAGAGGGAGTAGGTAAAGGACGATTCACATATACTTTAGGGAGAGGAGCACGTTTTTTAGCTTGCGGTTTTCCACGAAGGGGCTTGTGGTAGATTTTAACCTGTACTTTCTTTTCTTCTGCTTTCTGGATACTTTCAATAACAGGAGCCGTGGCCTCTTGTGTTTTCTGTACAGCGCCCACAGGTCGTAATTTATTTCTGAAACCTATGAGCTTTTCACTCGTTAGATTGCCACCATCATCGAATAATTTCATTGATTGTATGTTCATTTTGGGAACCTCTTAACTTATATTTATTTGATTAACGAGGCCCATAGTAGAGCGTGAATGTTAACTTAAATTAAAGATAAGATAAGTTTTTAGTGAAAGACGACGCGTATTCTTTTTTTTAATTTTTTTAAGCAGCCCAAATATTCAGGTTGTTTGAGTTCACTTCAGTATATCTTCACCGAATGGATCTTCATCAGAAAAGTAGTCATCTTCTGTTCGATCCTCACCTGAGTCGCTATACTCTGTGAAAGTACGAATTTGTTTTAACCTTTCAATGAAGTTATCGTCCATCGAAGAAGGTTTGATTTCTACTATCTGATGGGTTTTTTTATTCTTGTGAAGAGTACCGGGATAGACAGAGATCGAGCGACTTAATGGGCGAGATTGCGCCTTATAAATCACCTCTCTTCTCATAGACATCACGTCTTCGTCACGGTCGTTCCAGCTATTATGGCTTGATCCATCCGAAACATCATCACTTGGAGGTTCGTCGTAATTGTCCACAACACGAGAAAGTAAGTTCAAATCAAAACATTGAACTTGCGCTTGTTTTCCTTTCTGAAGTTTTCTTTTTTTCAGGTCTTCTTGATAGCTATCAAAGTATTCATATTGCCTAGATATTTCATTAGATTTTTCAGCAAAGATAGCTTTAAGCTCATCACTCATAGATCCTTCAGTCTTATTACTACCCTGTGTGTAGGTTCTAATGAAAGACTTTTCTTTGTAGGGTTTCTTCTTCTTTTTTCTTCTAAGCCTTACTTTATCGAGTGTCTCTTGAGCCATGCGTCGTAAGATCGTGGTGACACGTCTTTTTTTAACGCTTATTTTGAGTGGAGGAGGAGAGGGAGGTGGCTCAGATTGTTTATTGATAGTTGATAAAGCGTAATGGCTTTCGACTGAAGAGTCATCAAATACGGTATTGCTTCGCTGTTCTGGAGTTTTTATTTTTTCCTTCTGGGAACGTTTTCTGGCAGGTTGTTCAGGTTTTTTCTGTTCTTGCTTTTGCCAGAATTGCCTTGCAGAGACCTTTTGCCTCTCCTTCTTTTCTCGAGAATGACTGCTTTTAACAGTGTTATGTTTGGCAGATTTACCATCATCAAACACAGATATCAGTGCAGATACAGAGCGTTTTCGTGGTGTGAATATTGGGTGATAGGTCTCGTATACTCTCTTCAATTTGTTAGCAGTAAGTAGTTTTTTTTCTGCATTGAAATAGACGATTTCAGCTTCTTTACGATAGCTATTTTCTATCATTTTAAGCCCTTGTAGTGATTTAATAACGACCCTCTGAATACCTTTTGCCTCCCTCATTAAATCTTCAGGACGTTCAAATAAATAGGGGTTTTTCGCCTTTTCACAAATATCTCTAGCTGAGCGGAAAGTGTTTACGATGACCTGAGAGTCAAATGCCCCTTCCCAAGCTCTGCGGATTGTAGGAATATACCGGTCTTCTTTAAGTAAGGTCACCCCACGAGTGATGGGCTTCTCTCCTTTCTCAAAAGTTCCTAGTAATTCTAAGTTACTCCTGACCACCGGTGCAGGTATACTCTGATATGAATCTGAGCTTATAGTCATGAGGCCTACCCTCTTTAAAAGAATTGCACAATGTTTAGGCTTTTATACTGATAATGAAATTATATGACCAGCTTGAAACAAATCAATTTCCAGACTGTTAGCAAGGAAATCTGAACCTATTTGGGTATAGAGCCCTCCTCATTTTTTTTATATACTTACACAGATACTTATCAAATCTTTTATTCTCAAGACAAATTCTTGGCATAAATCTAGCAGAAAACCAAACCTTCATCTAGTATAGAGAAATCTAATCAATGGAAATACTTCTATGCGATCGATTTTCACCATCTTCATACTAACAATGAGCGTTATCGTCCAATATCTTCAAGCAGGTGATGGGGATTTTTCTCCCTTAAAAGCTACACCAACCTTGCATGAAGGTCGCTACATCCCTTTAGGTGTGTACTCCAAACATTTCCTTACAAGTAATCATATTGAGTTATCCAGCAACACCTTAAAACAAGCACTGTTCCTCCATTTGCTGGGTCATGAAGACCTCCCACCCTCTCTACACTTTCTTGTAAAAAATAAAGCAATCAGGAACACCCTACAAATAACCAGCCCAAAAATTTCCTACGACAGCTTAATTCAAAAAATACAAGAAGACACGAAAACGAATATCAAATTTATCGAACCGGTTATCATTAGTCATTTTTGGGAAACGTACCATCAACAGGGTAAAAGTAAGTTAACGTTAGCTGCTCTTCATCCAAATCTTAAAATCCGATTCTCTAACAACACCATCACAATCCAAGAGGTTCCTGCTCAAAACCCCTGGAATCACCTCAAAAAAGGGCAACAGTTTTCTGTTTCACCAGAACAACAAAAATCGTACAAGAAGCTAAGTGACAATTCGCTCTCTCTTTTACGATCGATAGCAATTGTCGAAGCACACAGAACCCCTGACCCTTATCTGAAAGAATACCATAACCTCCGATCAAAAGGCGTTTCCCCGAAAAGCATAGGGAATATTTTAAATCAAAAACACCCTTTACAACTAAGACTTGCGAACGTAGCCCCTTCATTTTACATGCTTCCAGATAAAAACTCTCCCGAGATATGGCACCCCCTTCAAAGTATCAGCCTTCAGGTTTACGATGAAACCTCTGACGCTCTAATGCCAATTAAAAATTTCACCACTTACACCGATGAACATTTCGAACTGATTAGGAATGCCTACGTTAATTTAAAATCTTCTCTATTTAATGAGTCGTTCCTTGAGGAAGCATCAACTCTTGCTAATACCCTAAACAGTAGCTACACCACAATTACAAAAATCCCCTATGGACATACAGCTAACGGCCCACTTTTTTTTCCATCAACATTCAAACTCAGTCTTGAAAGTTTATATAGTAGCATCCCTTGGACACTAATTCTCATCGTCTGTTATTCATTTTCGATCTTGGTCTTGCTGCTCCCCTTTAAACCAGTTTGGGTATACATTCCATTATTGATCACCTTTTTCCTTCATACAATGACCCTATTGTTACGCAGTTACATCCTTGCAAGACCGCCAGTCTCGAACATGACTGAAACCGTGCTATTTGTTCCTTGGGTTTCAGTGCTTGCAGGAGCAGCCCTTTCTTATGTCTATCACTCAAAAATCCCTTTAATTTGCGCAAGCGCAGCTGCTACTATTCTCTTTCTCATTCTTAAGTTATGCGGATTACACCCTCCACTTGAAAACGTACAGGCAGTCCTCAACTCACAATTCTGGCTAACAATCCACGTTCTTATGGTCGTCGGTAGCTATGGTGCATTTCTCCTTGCAGGCGTTATAGGACACGTATATTTGCTGTATTCCTACAAAAAATCACCTCAGCCATCAATTAACACCTTGCTGAGCAAGCTTATTTTACAGTCCATGTTCTTAGGATTAGCGTTACTCATTCCCGGCACTATTCTGGGTGGCGTATGGGCAGCACAAAGCTGGGGCAGGTTTTGGGATTGGGATCCCAAAGAATCTTGGGCATTCATTTCATGCTGCACATATCTAATCATCGTTCATGGACATTATTTTGGAGTGTTGAAAAATTATGGAATCGCTGTTGGCTCGGTGATTGGTCTGATGGTTATTGCATTCACTTGGTATGGAGTGAATTATATTTTGGGGACGGGATTACATAGCTATGGTTTTGGTAATGGCGGTGAGAATCTATTTTATCTTTATCTAATTTTTGAAACAATTTTTCTAGCAATAAACTCAGCAGTTCGGTATGCTAAACGACCTTCTAGTGGACTTAGAACTCCATAGTTATAAGGATGATTTTAGACCCAAACAAATTGAAGATTTGGGATTTGCTTTGAGAATATCATTTGCTTAGTTAAATCATCGCCTGATGAAACTAAAGTTGTAAATCACTAGGTAGTACACACTTAAATAGCACAGTTACGTTACCACCTAAACACCAGAATGTTAAGAAGGTAACAAACTGTAAACGGATAGGAATAGAGCAAGTTTATTAGCCATTTGTGTGTTGAGAGAAAAAAACTTGTATCCTAATAAAAATATTAATAGGATCGGACCGAGGGGTTAGATTCTCCTTAAGTTTTCGATCTCAAGGAATACATGCAACGCGACTTGAAAGCTATACCTCAAGCCAACAGGTAATGCTATTATCAACGTTTTGCCCGTAGTTCCTAATGCTAACCAAACAAGCTGTTAATAGCTTTGAAACGATAGAGTAACGAATGAGACAGATTAAGAGCGAAAGACTCAAAAAACTTGAACAAGAACTTTCAGACCTAGAGCAATGGTTGAAACTAGGCTTAGTTCCCAAAAATGATATTGACAGACATACCGAAGAAATTCGAACAATCAAAGCGAAGATAGAAGAAGAAAAAGAAAGGCTTCAATTCCTCAAGGAAAGTGGAGATGCTGGGGAGTATGCAGCACCTAAGCGTCAGCAAGCGAGATCTCCTTACACAGAAATGCCTACGATTCCGGATATTGATATTCACGAGTCTTCTGCTGGTGTTTCAGAAACATCATTCGATATGGAGACAGAAGCAACGGAAGGCGACTCCTCGATCATCGAAGAGCGTGAGGATGATGATGAGAAAACAGAAACGACCACAGTAGTTGAAGAGGATGAAGAGTCATTCTTTAGCGAAAGAAGCAGGTGGCGTAGAGGTTTTAAAGACATCATCGATCCTGATGCAAATGAATGGTAATCAATCTTTCTGAACCCAACGAGTTCAGTATTTACCTACATATCCCTTTTTGTAAGAGGAAATGCGATTACTGCCATTTCTATGTCATCCCAGACAAGGAGCAGCATAAAACCCTGCTCCTTGAAGCATTGAAGCTTGAGTGGAACAATCTGCTTCAAAAAACACCAAGTTATTTTCAACTCAAATCAATCTATTTTGGTGGCGGAACCCCTTCCCTTTTTGGTCCTGATCGAGTGGATAGGATTCTTGGGTGGATCAAACACTCTTTTCCTGAAGAGGTGGAAGTCACTCTAGAAATCAACCCTGAAGATGTTACACGCTCTCTAATTTCTCAATATCGTGATGCCGGTGTGAATCGAATAAGTATGGGTGTTCAGTCTCTTGATGATGGCGAGTTACAATTACTGACACGCCGGCATGATGCAAAAAAAGCACAGTTTGCTGTTGAAGAGACATACCATGCCGGGGTGACG
>JAJFMC010000102.1 GCA_021772365.1 Chlamydiota bacterium | reverse complement strand
TGCAAAAAAATTCTGTGCCCTTTTAACAAACTTATAGTTATAAATCTTAGTCAAATAAGAAATAACCCATTACCGAAAAGCAATGCACTAGTTCGTAGATGATTCGTTGCTTATCCATCCACGATTCACGCCGATGTACGTTAACGTGTATAAAAATATTGTGGTAAGCATCATGGTGTGAATTATTCTAATGACATGAAACATGCTTAAATTGTTTCTTCTTGTCGAAACTTGTTGAGAAATTGATTGAAGCGATTGTTTTGGATTAAATACGGGCTCAGCAAAGAAGGGGATTAATAAGCGCATGATAACATCCCTTTTGTCACTGATTTCTGGGTGAAAGCTTTCGTAAAATTTCACTCTACTTGACTTTAAACAGTTATACTGGAGAGTCACTTTAACGTTTAACTTTTTTGCTCTTAGAAATACTTCTCGCATTAGTTGTGTAGCGATACCCCGTCTTCGGTATTTCCGAGCTGTTGCGATATAAGCGATTTCTAAGTAATCGGCTTTCCTTTCGGTGATCGCACAAGCAACGAGTGATTTTGAAGTATCGAAGCCAGCAATAGCTGTTGTGTTGACTTTTTCAAGAATTTCCAAAGCATCTTTTGTATATTCGTGATCAAAAGTGACCTTTATTAAGTGTTCTATTTTTTCGATTGTCCTGGTGTCTTTCTTCGTTATACAAGGTGCGGTTAAAGTCTTAATACTGATCTGCGGTATCATCTATTGTCCTAATTTAGTCGGTTACTGTTATGGCCCCTTATTTTTACATTAGATTCTAAAAAAATCAAAACAGTTTTGTTACTTGCTTAGGTAGATTAATTTTTTGTTGAACTGTGGGGTGATTGCAATACGTGTTAATTGAATTTTCTGGTTATATTAGTGAGTTTTTTATTGATTAGACAATTTAATGTTTGTTATTATTATTGTGTTTAAATTTATGTGAGGTGTCGATAATGTTAGTAAATAATATTTTATCTGTTTCAGTATGTAATTGTCATAATCATTTTTTTGAAAATTTATTGTGCGATACATTGCCCACGGTTCAAAAGGTGGCAAATGTTTTCTTTCACATTCTTACTTTGGGGATACCATTAATATTGTATCATGTGATAGCTTGTATTTTTCCTAAAAAAGAGATTGGGGAGGAAAGTCTATCAGGTAATCCTACAGGTAGTGTTATCCCTGTTGAAGATACTTTTGTTTATATTTCCGAAACATTTGTGGCTCACTGCGTAAAAAGTATTCAACGCGTAACTCATGAAGAAGTCGAAGAGTTTTGTCATAGAGGTGGCGCGATAGAAATCGTCGATGAAGGTGACGATATTCACGAAATTCCTCGATCCGATATCTACTCTACGGGATGCTCTTCGGGTGTTAATCGTTCGCAGACAATGCGAGCATTTTTGCTAAATGAACAATGTGATGTGAGGTCAGTTATCGCTGGAGGAGATTCAGGGGCTAATCCACAAGGAGATTTTCATACTTTGGGTGACTTCGGTGAGGATGAACAAAGAAACTTTACAGTAGCCCTTGGAAGTGGAGAAAAAATCCCACAACTCGGCAGGGAACAATTTGGCGTTTTTACTGAAAGTACTGTTCAAGTCAAACAGTGGTATCAAGACTACTTTAATAATTGTGAGGAGTATCACTTCGTTACTTTTTCTCATAGCGGGTCAAGTGTGCTAAATCGACTTCTGAAAAGAGATGGCAGATTAGAAGGATTCAAAATCACACACCTACCATGGGGTGATGAAATCAACCATCCACCGAAGGGATCTGATTTTGAACATGGTAGCCAAGCTTCCTATCGGGCCTTCTACGACAAAATCGATAAACACATAAGGATCGTTGACTAACCTTTACCTCTTTCTTGCAAGTTTATCTCGGATAAAATGTAGTATCCTGATAGTTAGAATAGAGATGGTATTTATGGAAATAAAATTTGATTTTCTGAAAACGACCCTTTTTGGAGGGATTGTTTTTTTACTTCAACTTGCTTTGCTGGGGATGGTCATCGGCAAAGTTGTTCAAGTGATGAACCTCCTTGCAGGAAACCTGGAAAGTGAAGTGGAGAAGCTGTCAATGAAACCCGTTGTTGTGAAACTCCAAGAACATTCCAAAATTTGATTTCAGGTGGAGGATGTTAACAATGATCAAGTCTTAGTCTTTCTCCCAGGAACACCAGACCCCTGGTCCGGAAGTTTGGTGATAGTCGAACAGTCACAGTTGCAGCCATTGCATTTAGAAACCTTAGAGGTGATGAACGTTTTTGAAAAGTTCGGACGTGGAGCCAAACAAGTCCTCGATAAATAACTCCGCACAATGGTGGGGCTTTACATATCTATGAGATGATGCATTTATCTGTGCTGGTACTTGTATGTTGCTGACCATTCTTAAATATATACGTAATTACCGATGTTTTTATAGAAATTACAGTAGTGATGGACTAAACTATCGCCTAGTACAAGCAACACCAGGGAGTATTTCGATGAAAGAATGGGTTGAGCCTATCAACAAAATCGCTAGGGAAGAGCTGAGAAAAAGCGATGATAACGATGATTCCCATGGGTTTGGTCATTTGTGTCGGGTGAGTGATCTTGCTGTCAAATTTGCCAAAAGCGAAGGTGCCAACGAGCTTGTCGTCTTTGCTGCAGGGATGCTTCACGATATCATAAGTTTGCCGAAAAATCATCCCCAATCGCATACGAGCTCAAAACTCGCTGCAAACCGTGCCGAGGAGCTGCTCGTGGACTTAAGTTTTCCCAAAGAGCTCATTCCTGAGGTCTGCCATGCGATCCATGCTCACAGTTTTTCTGCGAAGGTAATTCCCGAGTCTATAGAAGCCAAGTGTGTACAGGATGCCGATCGTATGGAGGCATTGGGTGCGTTTGGACTGATGAGAGTGTTTTACTGCTGCGGAAAGTACGGGACAGAGATTCTCGATGATAATGATCCTTTGGCAAAGAATAGGTCACTTGATGATAAAAGGTTCTCTCTAGATCATTTCGAAAAGAAGTTATTGACCCTTTACGAAACCATGCAGACAGGTTCAGGTCGAGAGGTTGCTTTCTCGCTATCAGAATTTTTGAAGGAGTATAGGCAAAAGCTCGTTGTTGATCACTCCGAAGGGAACCTCTCATCAGCGCGATTTAAGATTGCTCGTGTTTATATAACGGCAGGTGAGATGGAGCGATCTCTTTTTCACGCAACGGATTCTCTTGGCGACAACGGCCGGCAGTTGAATCCTTCAGAGTACGCACTGGATTCATTTTTACACGACGATGATCCCTATATTCGCAAATTTATCGACCAGTTTACTTTCGAAGTTAATGGGTATGAATAGAAAGGGACCTAAGGGATATGTTGTTTATGAAGATTGTACTTGCGCCGCAAAGTTTTAAAGGTTCCTACACTGGGCAGGAAGTTTGTGAGTTGCTCTCTGAGGGAATACTTAAGGCACATCCCGAAGCAGAAATCGTTCAACAGCCCGTTGCTGATGGAGGTGATGGTACCCTCGATATTCTCGTATACTCACGGAATGGCACGTACAAAGAAGTCACTGTTTTAGATTCTCAGCAGAACGATAAAGTTAGCTCTTGGGGGTACTTTTCCGATACCAAAACCGCTTTCATAGAATCGGCTTCCATCTGTGGAATTGCTTCGCTTGCTGAGTTGGAGAAAAAACCGCTAACAGCGACGTCCTACGGTGTGGGACAGTGCATCAAGCAGGTTCTCGATGAAGGGATCAGGCATATCGTTATTGGACTTGGTGGCAGCGCGACAAATGATGGCGGTACTGGACTCCTAAGTACTCTAGGAGTAAGATTTCTCGATGCTCAAGGTACTCCTCTTCCCCAAGGTGGAGGGTATTTAGGGAATCTCGCTTCTGTCGATATTTCGGGGCTGGATTCTCGTTTACAGCAGTGTCGGATCGAGGTCGCATGTGATGTCGACAATCCTCTTCTCGGTCCACAAGGGGCAACGATGGTCTATTCAGAACAGAAAGGTGCCAGCGATGTCGATAAAGACCTTCTTGAAAGTGGTCTTACACACTTTGCAGCTTTAACAAAAAGGTCTTGCGGCGTAGACATCGCAGCTCTTTCATATGGTGGTGCGGCCGGTGGAATGGCTGCTGGATTGCATGCATATATCGGTGCAGAGTTAATTTCTGGTGCTGATTTGGTGTTGGATTTGGTTGGATTCGATAAACTCATCGAAGGGGCGGATCTTGTGATTACCGGTGAGGGGAGAATAGATGGGCAGACCGTTTATAACAAAGCACCGATTGTTGTGGCGAAGAGAGCAAAACAGCGTGGTATTAAAGTGATCGCTGTTACCGGCTACGTTGGAGATGGTTATGAAGCAGTCTTCGACCACGGAATCGATGCGGTGTATCCTATTGGTACTGGAGGTATATTAATGACGATCGAAAAAGCATTAAGTTCACAATAGGTTAGGACTGCAATGGTGTTTGCTCTAAGGGGGCATGGCGATAAGCTGACAGACTCTGCACCGTTCCACTTGAATCTCTTTATCGAAACACATTTGAAAACCGTGGAACGACGCATAGTCTCTCTTTGGAAAAAGTCTTACATCCAGAGTAGGTGGTAAACTTCTAGTCCCATGATAAAGATGGTGATGATCAGCAAGATGGCCAGTGTGAAACGTCCGCCCGGCAGCCAGAATTTTGTGTGTAGGCGTAACGTGTATTTCCCTATCCAGAACATGGTGATGGGGATGATCCCGTTAAGGATCGCTTCACCGAATCCACCTGCGATGCCGATGGCAGTGATGAAGATGCCGGGGTTGTAGAAGGTGATGATCATCGGCGGAATAAAAACAAGCCCACATAGCCATACGCGAGTGAGTCCACTGCGTCTGACGCCGAATCCGTCGCCCAAGAAATCGACCATGCTGAGCGATACGCCAAGTAGCGATGTCACTAGTGCGAAGAAGGCAAAAGCTCCTCCCACGACGCCGATCCATGGATTTTGTGTGACGATTTCTAAGATTTCAAAGCTTCGCAGCTCTCCACTCATCGCTTGTGTCAATTCTCCGGAGGGTACGGAACCGATAACCATCCACTGCCAAAATGAGTACACAACGAATGGTAATGTTGTTCCGCAGATGATGGCGAGGCGTAGTTTCCGCACATCGCGTTTCATATACGTCGACAGTGTCGGGATGATATTATGATAACCATACGCGCTAAAGAGGGTGGGCGCGGCAAATAGCCACAATCCCCAGCGGGAGGTTTCGATATTTTCTGCTGTCACATTCTTACTTCCAACGCCAATTAGGTAGATATACGAGATTATGAGTCCTGCGACAAGGAACCAGTTGATGTGGCTGACGAGTTTTGTTCCCCAAAGGACCATTAGCCCAAAGATAAAGGTAAAGAGAAGGGTGTCATATCCATTAGGGATGTTAATTCCGGTAATATGGGTAAGGACACTTTTGAGTAGTGGCGTTCCTTCATCCATATAGGAAACAAGGAGGCAGTAGTAGAGAAAGAGAAAAGTCACACCGGCGACCAGTTCACCTCCACGTCCCAAAAACCTTTTGGTAATCGACAGCACGTTGGCTCCGTCGGGGAGCCATAGGGTCGCTTCGAGAAAGAGCAATCCGGTAATCATCATAAAGAGCCAGCACAGTGTGCCGATGAGGAGTGAAGGGTAAAATCCTGAAAGGCTGGTAACGAAAGGAAGGGCGAGCATCCCTGCGCCGATGCAAGTTCCTGAAATCAAGAAGATGGCTCCAAGTAAAGACTTGTCACTCTCTTCTTCTTCAAATAATGAGTCTTTGATTTCATTCATATGGGGTATTGGTCCTTTACTCTTCTATTTGTGTAAAGTATACAGAATACTGTTAATTAACCCAAGTTGTGTGAGGAAGTGATGTCTGTCGATGATTTTTCTCTAAAAATTACTATTTTTGAATCTCTGGACTCAGACAAAGAAAAAAGTGACGCCAAATATTGGAGGGGGGAGATTCAAAAGTGGAATAAATTCTTTAAAAGACGTTCTCTATAATTCTGTTAAGAGGTGATTTTTTTTCTCATGGCAGCTATACTACGGGAGGCAATGTACATTATGAACCTGTTATTAGATCGTGTGTGCTTCCGAACTCACGGAAGCAGGCACTCGTAGGTATCTATGGAAACAACGAATTACAAGCAATTTTATTCTCAGTCACTGTCGTTAATGACAGACCTTTATCAGTTGACGATGTCATATGCTTATTGGAAGGCGGGTCTCGATAAGAGGGAGGCTGTCTTTCACCTGTTTTATCGAACGGCTCCATTCAAAGGTGGATATACCATTGCTGCGGGTTTGGAAAATGTTATTGAGTATTTAAAAAATTTTTCGTTCGATCAGAGTGACCTTGATTATTTATCGACCCTTAAGTCTGCGGATGGAAAGCCTCTTTTTGAAGAAGGTTTTTTCAAATACCTTAGCGAGATGGAGTTTTCTTGTGATGTCGATGCCGTTCCTGAAGGGACAGTTGTTTTTCCTTACCAACCTCTTGTTCGTGTGACCGGTCCGTTGGTCCAGTGCCAAATCCTAGAGACACCGCTACTCAATTTGATCAACTTCCCTTCTTTGATCGCCACAAAATCTGCTCGCATATGCATGGCTGCGAAGGGAGACCCTGTCTTCGAATTTGGATTGCGCCGTGCTCAAGGTGTCGATGGGGCTCTTACGGCTAGCCGTTCGGCCTATATAGGCGGGTGTGATTCAACATCCAATGTGTTGGCAGGCAAAGTTTTTGGTATCCCTGTCAAGGGGACGCATTCCCATAGTTGGGTGATGGTATTTGATGATGAACTAGAATCTTTCGATACATATGCACAGTATTTGCCTAGCAATTGTGTGTTTCTTGTCGATACCTACAACACTATCGAAGGGGTGAAGAAAGCTATTGAGGTTGGAAAAAAGCTTCGTGAACGGGGATATGAAATGTTGGGCGTTCGTCTCGATTCTGGAGACCTTGCGTATCTCAGTATAGAAAGTCGAAAAATTTTGGACGAGGCTGGATTTCCCAACGCGCTGATCGTAGCGAGTAACGAACTTGATGAGACGATTATTAGCGAGTTAAAACGTCAAAAAGCTTGCATTGCTCTGTGGGGGGTCGGTACGAACCTAGTGACGGCAAAAGACCAGCCTGCTCTCGATGGGGTATATAAGATTTCGGCGATAAGAGACGATGGGAAAGCGTGGAAGTACAAGCTGAAGCTTTCCGAGCAGATGCGTAAAGTATCTAATCCGGGAATCCACCAGGTGCGCCGCTACAGGAATAGTTCAGAAAATGTCGGCGATGCCATCTATGACATTCATACAGATATGTCGAAGGGGTGTTCGATAGTTGATCCATTCGACCCTACGCGACAGAAACACCTGGGTGGATATCTTGATTTTTATGATCTTCTCGTTCCAATATTCAGAGGGGGGGATTGTGTTTATGATCAGCCATCTCTTGTAGAGATACGAGAAAATACACAAAAAGAGCTCAAATACTTTTCCGAAGGAATTAAACGGTTCATGAATCCGCATCAATATCCATCAGGCATGGAAAAATCTCTCTACGAGTTAAAAATTGCGCTCGTAAAAAATATTCGAAGCAAAACACATCACGATTTCATTTCATCTGAAGAATTGGAGGGGAGCCGATGACTGCGCTACTGATTGTGGATATACAAAACGATTTTCTTCCTAGAGGTGCTCTGTCGGTATCTGAAGGTGATGTTATAATTCCTGTCATCAACCAATTAATGGAGGTTGATTTCGATCTCGTTGTTGCGAGTAAAGATTGGCATCCCAAAGACCATGGGAGTTTTGCCAGTATTCAAGGCAAAGCAGTGGGCGATCATATTTTGTTAGATGGCCTGGATCAAATTCTATGGCCAGATCACTGTGTGGAGAACTCGGCAGGTTCTGAATTTGCTTCTGAGCTGAATACTGACCCTATTGAACATATTACGCATAAGGGAATGGACAAAAAAATCGATAGCTACAGTGCCTTTTTTGATAACGGACATAAGAAGTCGACCGGACTTGATGGCATTCTTAAAGGGGAGGGTATTGAAAAGCTGTATATCTGCGGATTGGCGACAGACTACTGTGTGAAGTATAGTGCTCTTGATGCTTGTAATCTCGGGTATGACACTTTTGTCATTGAAGATGCTTGCCGAGGAGTTAACCTATCGGAAGGCGACAGTGATAAGGCTCTCGAAGAACTCCGAGCAGCTGGTGCCCATATCGTTCAATCTAAAGATGTCATCTCGGCGTGTTAAAAGAAACGGATGTTGGTGTGTTACTCTTTGTGAAGGTTATTCCAAAGGCTTCAAGTAACATGGTTGTAGGAGTTGAGGGGGATCGCCTGAAAATCAAGGTGACAGCCATCCCTGAAAAGGGTAAAGCTAATCAAGCTGTCATCAAGTTGCTCTCCAAATATCTGGGAATTCCTAAATCAGCGATGACTATCACCTCCGGAGAGACATCGAAATTAAAAACGGTTCTTATTCAGGAAATTTCTATAGATGACAAGAGATTGAAAATTATCGCATAGACTCTTTATACTTGACTATTTTTTAACAGCTCTTTTATTTGTTCTTTTAATTCTTCTAGCTTTTCACTCGCATCGGGTTTTGCAATACAAAGTCCATTTAGTTTTAAAACTTCGTAACCAAATTTCTCATAGTCTTCCAACCTATCCAACAAGATAGTAGCGTCTTTTGCGAATTCCATATCGAAATGATCTTTATCTAACGAAAGTTGGTATTTCATTTCTATACGTAGAAATTCAGGAATATCTTTGAGGGTATCAATATATTGTGTCGTGGCTTCATACTGTTCACCAATTTCTTTGAGAATTGATTTTTTAAGATCTTTTAGTTCTTCCTCATGAGATTTTGTGTGAGGGATGAAAACGTCTGTGAGAGCTAAAATAGGGTCAGCAATAGCTGCTACTGTCAAACAAAAAGTAAGAGATAAAGAGCTAATATTTAATGCGCTTAATCCAATAGGGAGAATTTTAGCTGCCGTTGACAAGTAAGTTTTTACGATTTTTCTATTTGAGTCAGTAGAATCTAATTTCTTAATTTTTTGAAAAGAGCGTAGTGTACTTCCTGCGGTGCAAGTTGTTTCGCTTGTTTCAAGGAATTGTTCAAATATTTTTAGTATTTTAGGCGATTTACTAACTGCCTGAGTTAATAATTGAAGGACTGATACATAAGAGCTAAAAGATTCCGCAGACTGTACATAGTCTTTAACTCGACACTTTTGGAGTGATGAAAATAAATCCTCTTTTGATGAACCAGAAATGATACCAAGGGATTGCCTGAAAATTCCTTCCTCGGAAATAAAAGAAGCTAGAATTTCTGTGGCATCTGCATAGTCTGTATCGCTAGTCAGTTCTTGTAATATTTCAAGTGCTGATTGCACGACTGTTAATTTTTCAGAATCTTCGATATAATTGTTTAATTTCTCTGATTTTTCACTTAACGAATTATAAGTTCGTGTAAATACATTCATAACTATATATAACCTCTTATATGTTGTTAATATAATTATAAGGTTTTTTGTATATGTTTTAATAAAGAGTTTGTGTGTGTTTTGTTAATTAGAAAAGGAATTGCAAAGATGTACCCAAATCCTGAACTTGTTTGGGTATGAATTAAGGGAAGAAATTTAAGAATCTAGAATAGATATACCTAAATCTTTAACTTGTTTGGGTATATTAACCTTACTTTAGAAATTATCTAGTCGCAGCGAAGACTCCTGTGATTTCGTCGAAGTCCTCAGCATCCATAGTAAAGAGTGAAAAGATACCACCAATTTCCTCTCCAGTGGGGCCGTAGAAGCGACCACGAATCTTTCCAATTGCTTCTTGACCATTGTAAGTCAATTCCGCTTCAAAAGGCGTGCCTTTTGCTTCGGTATTCACTACACCGTTGATGATATCTAACCTGTCGCCTGTTCCTAGGACCAAAATACCAGTGACCATTCCTTCATCGAGAAGGAAAAGTAGTTCGCTAGTCCCTACGCTTTCTTCAGGTCTTATCTGATCTCGAGGCATATACGAAAAAATGGGACCACTATATCTAATATCGCCGTTAAATTGTGTCACCTCAGCATGTGTGCCGAAGGCTGCGAGCCCAAAACGGTGGTCGATCGTATGTTCTATGCCGTTAGAACTTGCGTAAGGGGTCTTACTCAAATATTCCCACATCCCCCAACCTAAGTATTGAAAGTTAGAAAGAAGGTCTTTTTTGTTGGGACAGTAGCTTTTTTTCAGGTGCGAAAATGAGAAGGTTGTCGTTGTCGTTTGCCATTTGTGGTGTGCTGTTTTGTAGGTGTGTTTTATTTGAAAGGAGTCTCTCGATTTAAAGGGAATATTTTCATACGGTGATACAGGGGAGCTCGATGGGTTGATAAGGTCTTCTTCAGAAAGGTCGATTTTTAAGTCGCTGTCAAACGATATTTTTAATGACTGGAACTCTGAATTTTCTAAACGGAATCGTAAATTCCCGGAATTTTTGTTGTTGTATCCGAAAACAGGCTTTCCTTTTTCCCAGTGGTCGATTGTATAGGAATTATCTCCTGCGATATCACCGACGACATCCGCTTCTTTGGCTGGGAGTTTTGTGCCCACATGGGATAGTGGTGCTCCTTCCGTTTGTTGGGCCGCAAAAACAAGGAATAGGATAAAAAAACACGTGAGTAAAGACTTGTACATGAGGACCTCTTTAAATTTAACATTGTTAGACTCCCATTATAATATTAATTTGTAAAGAAGGTATAATGGTATACACCCAAACAAGTTGAAAGTTTGGCAAAATTCTCACATTGAAGTGCGAGCAGTATATATTCCCAAACACTATTTTGTTTTTTGGAATAGCCCCCAAATTGAATGGTTGACTTTATCGGCAAGGGTGGCCATTAAGCCTTCTTCCGGTGGATAGGAGACTGTTTTGGAAAGTTGTTTTTTCTTACCATCAGTGATGTGTGTGATGATATCTACTTCAAGGGTTTTAGGGATTTTTATGTAATGACCGGTTAATCCTTCACAGATGTGCGTTGCGTCTCCTTCCTCAAAGGGTAGGGAATGCGTATTATCCTTTGAGTGCTTTTTAATGCGGACGCTTTGGCTGGTTCCTTGGTAGAGAGTGAAATCAAAGTGGTCGGTTCTGATCAAAATTCTTCCGCTATCTACAAACTTCTGCTGTTTTTCGTCATAGTACGTGGATTTGACGGGGAGTTGGTTTAATTCGTGATAGGCTCTTTCCCGGTATTCATCGCGAAATGTCAGTTCAATTTGTGCGATGCATCGTTTATAGGGATATTCGTAGTAGACGGTTTTTTGAAGGTTTTCAGCCATCAACCCCACCAGGTACTCTTCTTGCAGCGAAACGATGGTGAATGATTCTACAGACATAGTATGCCTCAAAGCGTTAATATTATCGCAATTCATGAAAGATGTAACACGTGAAGCAGAATTTGTCTATCTGAGAGGTATACCGAAGTGAATTCAAA
>JAJFMC010000101.1 GCA_021772365.1 Chlamydiota bacterium | reverse complement strand
AAAGGCAAGCCGCCCCGCCCAAGCGGGGGCGGCGCAAGCCGTTATAAAGACTTAATGTCTTAATAACTTAATGGCACGTTTTTCATAGAGGAAAAGGGAAACCTTAACCCTAAATCTGGGAAACCTTAACCCTAAATCTGTAATATATTGGATTTGAGTGCGTTGCGACGTGTCTCCTAGTGATGATGTGTTGAAATTGAGCCGTTTTTTGTCCAAAAACAGTGATTTTTTAAATCTTTTGTGCTAAAGTTATTGTTACTAAGTAACTTAAAAATTCACCTAACCTTGATAGAGACCATATCGTTTATTTTTTTTGGAGCCCTTACAATGACCCCTTTATCTTCAAGTCTTTTAAGTTTTTCTAAAAGACGTTTGTTTGCAGCTGATTTTTTTGTTTCATTGGTTTTTGTAAGCCCCGCAATTGCCATAAGACTATCTCTTTCGAACTTCAAGAATTTACGCTCCATCATTTGACTTTTTCTGGTTTGAATTACTTGGGCGAGCATTGCATCCTCGGCACGAAGTTCGAGGGTTTTGTGTTTAAATTCCGCAGAAACGAAAGCCATTTTTTGATTTTGAAAAACCTTCGGGTTTAGAATAGTTAGTGTGATTTGTGAAGGGTATTTTTCTTGTGTACCTCTTTTTTTTCTATTTCGAGCAACCGAATTTCATAATCCTCTATAATTGGTTGTTTTCCACGTTTTGTTTTTATTTTTTTTGAAAAAACAAGTTTCGTGTTTTCCAAACTTCTTAAATCTTCATAGAATTGAATCTTTTCCTTGGTAGAGAAATAACCCTCTCTTCCTGGGTGACAAATTTGCATCAAGTTTGTGAGATGGCAGGTGTATGTTAGTCGACCAAGCTTATTAGCTAGTTGCCAAGCGGCTAGCCAAATTTTGTGTTGAACTGTTTGAAGTCTTTGAATGACTATTTTTGCTGTTTCGTTCGCTGCATCCTCTGATTTTGAAGGGAATCGATGTTCTAACTTGATTGTGTTGCCTCGAGAATCTCCTGTTTCTGCACGTACAATATAAATGTTGGTCCCTTCTTGCCGGGCGATTGTTGGTTCTTGGAGTAATTTCGGGAGGTGGTACACCCTGTCAGCAACGAAACGACTTATTCCAAATTCTTGAGACCTGTCGATTGATTTATACAAGTCTTCTTGTGCCTCTTTAGGAGTAGAGATAATATCTTCGACCGCTTCTTTTACCTCGTTGTATTCGGCCTTAGACTTATTTTTTCCATGTAGGGTTCTTATGCTATTTGGTTTTGAAAGAGTCTCTTTCAATTTTTTTTTATCTTCTTCAGACAACCCCCTTACCTTTACAAGAATATCATGAACTAAGCCAATGTCGTTGTGTCCGAATACTATTTCGGTATCATCGATAATTAAGACGTGTTTTCTTGGTATTTCCTTGATTAGTTGGTTGGTTTTTTCATCAAAAAGAAGTAGTTGTTCTTTTTCGGTTATGTCATGGCTACGAGCTATGTATTTTCTTTCGTCATTTTTAGGACGGGGAACAAACACTTCTTGTCCATTTTCTACATTAAAAAACCTCGTTTCAACATCAAAACCGTCAACGATTTTATGTATTTCACCAATGTTTTTTGTTTCGTTATATAGTTGAAAGTAAAGTTCCCTATCTTTGTTCCTTGGGATAGAGCCTTTTGTGAGTTCACACGTTACTTTTCCTGTTTCCTTGTCGATGATTTGTATTTTTTCTGCACCGTCTAGGTCTTTTGGGACCCTAACAACATACTTCCCATCTTTGGGTTCTTCGGCGGGGATTTCTAACCCGTTTTCTATTTTGAAATATTTCTCATCTACAACAATACCATCCTCAAGGGAGAAGTATTTTCTATACTCTTTGTTTTCAACGATACACTTTTGGCGCAAGGGTTCAGCTTTGGTTTTTTCTGTCATGTGTATTCCTATCTTATGATTTTTCCTAAAATTCTTTCCGTGCCACTGTTTTCATACGAGGACGTAATAGAATCAACTAGAGAGTTTTCAATCTTCCCTATGTTTCCGTTGAATTTAAGAATAGAGTTGTGGCCATCTCCTATTTTTCTCCCTTTCAAAACCTCTATGTAAATTTCAGGTTTAGGTTCGGTGATAATTTCTCCTCTTTTGGTTTTATTTCCTTCTTTTGTAAAACCCAAAAAGTTTCGGTTCCAGAATCCTAGAATAAGGGCGGCAATTCGTTCAATATCTCCAGCATCACTTATATATATCGGACTTAAATCTGCTTCGCATGTTACCTGTCTGTTAAATTGTGCACCCAGGATAATTGGAAGACCAGTTTCAACAGCACAATCCTTTAGGATTAAACAAATGTATTTTAACTGTTCTTGCCGACTTAACTTACCCATTTTTATTGGATTAAGAATTTGCATATAGTCTATAAAGATAGCTCCAACATCGTCTCGATTTTCATGTAGGAATTTAATCGCCTGACATAACTTTTCGGCTGACATATCGCTGTAAAAGATGTTTAAGCGGCCTTTATCAATAAGTTGTTCAAAAAAACATTTTTTATCGCTTAAGAAGGTGATGCGTTCTTCTTCTTTAACGTGTTTACAGTTTCCTTCTCTAAAAAAGCTTTCTATTGACCGTCGGTTATTTCTAGATATTTCTTTATTTATATACGTATTTAAAAATAAAGTTGTTATGGACGACTTGTTTTCTTCGTAACTAAAAAAGTAAACACTTTTATCTGGGTTGTTTTTTAAAACTCCTAGGGCTTGATTAATGAGCATGGTTGTTTTTCCATGAGAGGTTGGTGCTGCATCGATTGTAATCGCTCCGCCTGGAAATTCCATATCTACTTCTCCAATTTTCATTCCAAAACGGAGGCCTGGAGATGTATTTTGAATCTCCTCAATTATTTGCTTTTCAGAAGAGGGGTTTAGAAGTTGTTGGAATTCGTTTTCAGTAGAAGTTTTTTCTTGAAAGGAGGTACATATTTGATTAACCTTTAAAAGGTCGTTTGAGGCTCCTTCTAAATCCCCTACTCTAGCCTTTTCGTGAGCAGATTGAGAGTATGTTTCTATTTGATTTTTTAAGCGTTCTTTTTCTTTTTTTTGTTGTAGGTTGTCTATGTGATTATCTAAGGCATCATCATCTAGGCCAAGTTCTCTTTGAACTCCACTGTGCCAAAAATAATCCTTTAAAAGAGGTGTTTTTGATGAAGAAATAACCTTTTTATCGAATGCTGTAGCTTCGCTTAGAACATTTTCTGTAGCAACAGGTGTCCAGCTGTCTCCTGTTTTATGTTTGCTAAGGATGTACTCTGCTGCTAACGTAAAGGCATGTTCTAGGTTATCTGGAAAAAAAACATTTTGAACGGCTTCTTTTCCGTGTTTTTCGTACAGTTCGGCGATGTCTTTGCAATCCCTCATTAGCTCGTGATTTATGGCGAATATTTTTAGGTTTTCGTTATTTACATTCTTTTCGATGAAAGTAAATGCCCCATTTTTTCCTGCCCTGTCTTTGTCTAAGGCGATAACGATTGTATGTAGGCCATTCAGAGATTTAACCATATCTTCAGGGATACTGGCCGTTCCTGAGGCTACGGAAACGATTCCGCTTTCTTTAGCTGCAATTACGTCAATATACCCTTCGACCCACACAAGGATTCCGCTTTTAAATTGTTCGGCTCCATAAGGGCTTTTTTTGTGGGCTACTTCTGAATTGTCTAGGTTAAGATATTTTATTGAGCCTTCAACCTTGCTCGTTAAGTCTCTTCCCCAAATATTGTGAACGTTCCCTCTTTGGTCGATAAATGCTCCAGCAAGACGACCGTACATGGCGGGAAATCTGCTGCCGTTTTTTTCTTTGATGATGAAGGAACTTAATAACTCTTCTTCAGAATATTCATTCTCATTCGCCCAATCATAGACTTCCTCGACTCTCGAAGGGAAATAGCCAAAAGATGTTATGGATGGGTCTAGTTTTCGGTTTGCAATTACATATTTTTCAGCGGGTGAGCCAGGGAAGCGGCTTTTAAGAAACTCCCAGTAGTCCGCGAGAATGTTTTTTTGCTTTGGATAGGAACGATGAGTAAAATTACTGTTTAATTCGAATGGGATTCCTGCTAAATCAGCGAGTTTTTTTACCGCTACTTTCTAACCTTCACCTCGTGGAAATGTGCCATTATTCAGGTAAGCAAGTATGTGTTCTGAATATCCGCACTTATCTTGTCTACTGCAAAAAAACCTAGGTTCCCCTTTTGCTTTATTTGGATACACCTGATTGCTACCCCAAACTTGTCGTAAA
>JAJFMC010000011.1 GCA_021772365.1 Chlamydiota bacterium | reverse complement strand
CACAGCTTCATACGTCAGTGTTCCTGACCTGGAAACAATCCCAACACTTCCACGTTTGTGAATATAGCCGGGCATAATCCCGATTTTACATTCATCCGGTGTGATAACCCCTGGACAGTTCGGACCAATCAAACGACTACTACTATGCTCCATGACCTTACTCACTTCGAGCATATCACGTACGGGAATCCCTTCCGTAATACAGATAATCAAAGGTACACCTGCAGCTTCTGCTTCGAGAATTGAATCGGCGGCAAATGGCGGGGGAACAAAAATCATTGTCGCATCGCAGTCGGTAATTTCTTTTGCTTCTTCGACAGTATCAAAAACAGGCAAACCATAAATGTCCTGCCCACCTTTTCCGGGGGTTACACCACCAACCATTTTTGTTCCGTACTCTTTACACTGTTCGGTATGGAATCGTCCGGCTTTACCAGTGATTCCTTGAGTGATCACTTTCGTATTTTTATTGACAAGTATAGCCATGTTATCTCCCTTAAGCTTGTTGATTTCGTGCTTCAACGACTTTTTCAGCAGCATCGGCAAGTCCATCAGCAACGTTGATGTTAAGGTTTGACTCTGCCAAAATTTCTTTACCTTTTTCTACATTTGTACCTTCCATCCTCACTACGAGTGGGACTTGCAGGCCTAATTCTTTGACTGCTGCAACAACGGCTGTACCGATGGTGGCGCAGTTCATGATCCCGCCGAAAATATTAACGAGGATGGCTTTTACATTTGGATCGGAGAGGATAATTTTAAAACCTTCAGTCACTTTTTCCACATCAGCACTTCCTCCTACATCTAGGAAGTTTGCTGGTTTCCCTCCAGCGTATTGGATGATATCCATCGTTGACATCGCCAGACCTGCACCATTAACCATACATCCGATATCACCATCTAGAGCGATATATGCGAGGTCATGCTTATTTGCTTGAGCCTCATTAGAGGGAATTTGCGTCTCATCGTAATAAGATGAAAGCTCTTTCTGCCTAAATAGCGCGTTCGGGTCAATGCTCAGTTTCGCATCGACAGCGATAATCTCACCGTCTGGAGTTTCTACCAGTGGGTTTATCTCCAACAAGGAAGCATCTGTTTCAATGAAGGCTTTGGCTAAAGCAGCGACCATTTTCTTTCCTTGTTTCGCTGTATCACCTTTCCACCCCATAAACTTCGCGACTTGCAACAATTGATATCCTTTGAGAGACCCGTCATTACCGATCCTCAAAGTTTTGATGCGTTCGGGCATCGTCTCAGCGATTTCCTCAATTTCCATTCCACCCTCAGGAGATATGATAAGGCTCGCACTGGCACTATGGCGGTCTATGATCGCCCCTACGTAATATTCTTTGCTGATATCTGTAAGTTCGGCGATCATCACTTTGTGGGAGACAACACCTTCGGGACCGGTCTGGTTGTTGACAATTTTCATTCCCAACATATTCTTGGTATGCTCAAGAATTTCGTCGCGACTTTTTGCTAGTTTGACCCCCCCGGCCTTACCGCGACCGCCGGCATGGACCTGTACTTTGACAACAGCCTGATCGAAGTTCATTTCTTCAACGGCTTTCCTCGCTTCGTCCATGGATGTCACTACACGAGACGGAGGGACCTTCACTCCGTACTTTTCCAAAATAGCTTTTGCTTGATATTCATGTGTGTTCATGTAACACCTTTGAATTTATCTTTTGATTTATATAAAACTATGTTAAAAATACCCTTAATTATCACCATAATCGATCGGCTTTATCCATGGTACTAAATTTTTTGAAATCAGGATATCAATCTGTAAAAAATGCGCTAGCAAAAACAGGTTCCCTTCTGGGTAATAAGCTACGCACTCTCTTTCAGGGAGATTTCGACGAAGACACTCTTGAAGATCTAGAGCAACTTCTCTATGAAGCAGACCTAGGTGTGAAAACTGCAATGGACTTAACGGAAAAAATTCGTGAATACCATCGTAGTAACCCCAATCTGGATGCTGAAGATTACCTCAATAAGCTGAAAGAAGAGGTGTTAGCACTTCTCGGCAAAGGATCACATGGTATTGCCGAAATCCCTAGCGAGCTAGGACCATCCGTCATCCTCGTTGTCGGTGTCAACGGTTCTGGAAAGACGACCTCGATCGCGAAGATTGCCAACACCTTGAAATCCAATGGTAAAAAGGTTCTCGTTGCTGCTGCCGACACCTTCCGTGCTGCTGCTATAGAACAGCTGGAAATGTGGGCATCACGCATGGAAATCGATGTCGTTAAGGGGAAGCCAGGCAGCGATCCCGCTGCTGTTGCCTTCGATGCGGTGACAGCAGGAGTAGCCCGTGGGTGTGATTATGTTATCATCGACACAGCGGGACGTTTACAAAACAAGACACACCTCATGCAAGAGCTGGAAAAAATCAAACGCTCCTGCTCAAAAATTATCGACTCTGCCCCTCATGAGACTCTACTCGTCCTAGATGCTAATACTGGGCAGAATGGGATTGACCAGGCGAAAACCTTCAACAAATACACTCCGATATCGGGGCTTGTTCTCACTAAACTTGATGGCAGTGCCAAAGGTGGTGTCGTTGTAGGTGCCCAGAGGGAGCTAGGGATCCCTGTTAAATTTATCGGTGTAGGGGAGAATATCGACGATTTAAAACCTTTTGACACGGAAAGCTTTATTGCCGCTTTGTTTGATTAAGAGCCTATATAGACAAGCGAGCGTCCCATTAAACAACACTATATCCCTTTATTACTTAATAGTTTGACAATTTTTTTTTTGATCCTGTATAATAAGGACAAGGAAAAGGGGGGAATTCAAGATTGGATACTCTCTTTATCCAGTCTGATATTATTTAGATAGGGATGTGGTGAACATCCAAGGGTACGATCATCCGCGGTTTACATGGATGTAGTACTGGTCCCACTTAGAGATGGATTTTTGGGCTGCAGACGGCTGTATAAACAATGTTATGCAGTGGCCTGCAGCCTGAGAACCGCTTAACTGAGCTCTAATGAGCCCGGGACACCGGAAGTTTGCAGTGCTCCCTATCGTTTCTTTTCTGTTCAAAATAAAAACTGGGAGGCAAATATGCATTATTTGAGAGGCAGCCTCTGTGCTTTAGCTGTTATAGTAGGAGTGGTAGCGATACCCCCTGTCGAAGCGACTAAAGTCGGTAGCGATGCTTCCCAAGAAGAGCTTTCCTGGAGAGGTGGACACCGGGGTAACTATTATCATAGAGGGGGGGGGCGCCATTATAGCCGTTACCCTGGGCAACGATACTATAGACACCGCCCTGTCATTTATAGACCCTATTACAATCAACGACCCTTGTACTATCCGGCACCCTATTATTATGATCCATATTATCCTCAAAGCGGAGTCTATCTTTACTTCAGGACATAAGGGAAGCATATATACATGTCATTAGGTTCAAGCTTATCAACTATAATAAGCTTGGGCCTATATAACCAAACATCAGTGAAACCTGCACACACACCTCGATGACAACGAGAAGGACTAGAGTAATAAGTAGGGGTTTTCCACCCATTAGTGAATATTCCGAATCTAATTTCATGCGGTACCTTCCTGACCACACCATTAAAACAGGGAAGAGTCCCAGTAAAATCGCACACCCAAATCCTCCCGCATAACTAAGAGCCGTAAGGAATACTTTTGGATAGAAATGTGAAATAATCAATGGAGGAATAAATACGAGTAATGACAGTAGAAATTTTCCTCTAGCTGTTTTTTTGATACTTAATCCATCTGCCAAAAAATCTTGTAGACCAATCGTCACCCCGAAAAACGAAGTCACCATTGCGAAAAATGCAAAAAACTGGCCGATTACGTAGACATATTGATTATCGATAAATAACCGCAGTGGATGAACTGCGTTATCTTCATTCATCAGAGCTTCTGCGAGACCTCCAGGACCGTCTACAGGAACAATACCCAAAATCAAGGCTTGCCAAATTACGTAGGCAACAAATGGGACTGAACTACCAAAAATTATCGCTCTACGCGCATCTTTAGCATCATGATCTAAATAATGAATGAGCGTCGGTATTGTCCCTTGATAAGCAAAAGCAGTAAATGCAACGGGAAGACCAACGAGAGAAAGAGTCCAGTTTTTATGCTTAAGGAGCTCTAAATCGATGTGTGGTGTACCGTAAAAGACGAATAAAAAATAGCAAATTCCTAATCCAAGCATAAAAAGAGCGTTGATCCTACCTACAACTCTTGCTCCGCAAAAAACAAAAGGGGCAAAGAGAAGAACGAAGAATAAAGGGCCCAACGCATCAGGGAAGATGTCGGGAAAAATCTGGGATATTAGTGCGCCACAACCGGAGACATATGAGAGAGATAGCGAATAAAACAGAAAGAGGTACAATGCCCAAGCAAGAGCCTGTCCTGTCGTTCCAAGGGTTTTTTCCGCCATGGAGATAATATTTGATTCTCCTTTAATCCACATCGAAACCTCTAAAAATAAAAGCCCCGTACAAGCCATCAACCCCCAACAAAAAAAATAGATGAAGACAGATGGGATAAACCCACCGAGGCTCAATTCTACCGGTAATGCGAGCATTCCCCCACCTATGGAAGTCCCTGCGATCAGCAAGGCTCCTTTCGCTATACGATTTAATCTCACAGTTTTTCGTATCTCATTTGGATTAAAAAGGGATTACTTTACAGGAATATCTTTAAATACGCAAGGGGTAGATCAGAACATTAAAAGAGATTGTCTGCTGCAACAGACCCTATTGATAGAGAATTTTTTTATGTGTTTTTTACAGGATAAGTGGGATGGACAGGAGGAAATTGTAGGTTAGATCAGGTGTCGCCTTTATTTATCCTGCTCATTCTGCCCATCCTGTAAATAAATTCAAGACGATTCAGCTTACAATCAGGGGTACTACTCTACAGTCACCGACTTGGCGAGATTGCGTGGCTGATCGATTTCCTCACCACGCTCCAACGCTACATAGTAAGCCAGCAGTTGAGTCACTATCGTCGTGGTAACGGTAGAAAGCGGATCGATAGTGCGAGGGATGATAATGACGTCATCGACAATTTCAGTAACCTCTTCCTGCCCCTCTTCAATGATAGCAATGATTGGCCCTTTCCGAGCTTTCACCTCAAGGAGATTACTTTTCATCTTCTTGAAAGTTCTCTCGTTAGCACATAGAGCGACTGTAGGACAGTCGGAAGAAATCAAAGCAATAGGTCCGTGTTTCATCTCCCCAGCAGGGTACCCTACTGCATTGATATAAGAGATTTCTTTAAGCTTTAACGCCCCCTCCAAACTAGTGGGGTACATATACTGACGGCCAAGGAAGAAAAAGTTCTCATATTTCGCATATTTTTTTGCTATTTTTTGGATATGCTCTGCATTACCAAGGATCTTTTTCACATGATCCGGGAGTTTCTGCAGTTCTTCTAAAAAATCTTTGCCCTGTTCTCTATTCATGTGCCTCATTCTTGCCAACTGTAGAGAAAACAGCGATAGGATGACAATCTGAGAAGTAAACGCTTTTGTAGAGCAAACACCAATTTCCGGACCGGCGTGAAGAAATATTGTATAGTCCGATTCTCTGACGAGCGTGGAGCCTTGCACATTACATAGACTAAAAATTTTGGCGCCTTTAGCAGCTTTGAGTTCACGAACAGCAGCGATGGTGTCTGCTGTTTCTCCCGACTGACTAATAGCGATGACCAATGTATTCTTTTCGACAATTGGATTTTTATAGCGGTATTCAGATGAAATTTCTACCTGCACAGGGATTCTCGCCATATTTTCTATCATATACGCAGCGACACACCCTGCATGCCATGAAGTGCCGCATGCAAGGATCAAAATTCTTTCAATAGGATGCAGCTCTTGTAAATTATCTGAAAGACCTTCGAAATATGCCGTTCCATATTCCTGCATGAAGCGAGTGGCATAGGCATTTTTGATCGACTGAGGTTGCTCGAAAATTTCCTTCAGTGTGAAATGTTCAAACTCACCTTTGCTAGAATCGTTACTTCCATGTAGAAGTTTTTCTAAAGCTTTTTCCACAGGTTTCATTTCAAGGTTAAATACTTCGAGTTTGTTCGCTCTTACAACAGCAATTTCGGAGTTTGATAGGAAGACCACCTCACGAGTATGTGGCGCAAAAGCTTGAGAATCTGAGGAAATGAATGCTTCGTCGACACCAACACCAATCACCATGGGAGACTCGTGTGCAACAGCGACAATCAGATCTGGGTGGTCTTTATGCACGAGAGCAATCGCATAAGCTCCTTGAAGCATAGGAACTGTTTTTTGGACGGCTTTAACAATATCGCCTTCATAATTTATTGAAATAAGGTGAGCGATCACTTCTGTATCGGTTTCTGAAGTAAAAGTAATGCCCTGATTGATAATATACTTCTTTAGCTCACCGTGGTTTTCAATGATGCCGTTATGTACAAGAGCTATGCTATGGCTTGTATCGAAATGTGGGTGTGCATTGATTCTGGAAGGTTCACCATGTGTTGCCCATCGAGTATGTGCAATAGAGACATCCAGCTGCAACTTGATGTTGTTTACTTCAGACTCTAAAATTGACACCTTGCCGACTTCTTTACAATCTATGATTTTCCCGTCTTTCACACCAGCAATACCAGCTGAATCGTACCCACGATATTCGAGCTTTTTCAAACCCTCAATAGCAATCGCTACAGGGTCTTTCATCCCTACATATCCAAAAATTCCACACATAAATCTTCAATCCCCAATATCTTTTGTGACAGCACCAGCAATAGTGTCTGCAAGATGATGCACTTCTTTTAATTCAGCTCCTTCTACCATTACTCTACAGATCTTTTCTGTTCCCGAATAACGTACTAGAACACGCCCTTGATCAGCAAGACGCTGTTGAGCATCTTCTATACTTTGCTGGACATTTTTCAAACTTTCTAGAGGCGGCTTATTGTTCACAGGAACATTGACTGTCGCTTGAGGATACTTCTTAACAAACGACGCAAGCTCACTAAGAGACGCATCTTTTTCTACCATAATACTCAATACCTGCAATGCAGTGACCAAACCATCACCTGTGGTGTTGTAATCGGAAAAGATTACGTGACCACTCTGTTCTCCACCAAGATTCGTATCGTGCTCCAGCATTTCTTGGATTACATAGCGATCTCCCACTCTCGATTGTATGGTCTCTATACCGATACTATCCATGGCTTTAACAAAACCGAGGTTGCACATCACCGTTGAAACAACCTTATTATTTCGTAGTAGACCCTTTTCATATAAGTCCTTGGCGCAAATGGCAAGCATAGCATCACCATCAACGACTTGTGCATGCTCATCAACCATAATCACTCGATCTGCATCGCCATCAAGAGCTATGCCAACATGTGCTTTATGATCAATGACCGACTTCTGAACAGTCTCAGGGTGTAGAGAACCGCAATCCTTGTTGATATTCAGTCCATTAGGGCGATCTCCATGTACAAAAACCTCAGCATCTAGTTCACGGAAAATCATTGGAGCGACACGGTAACCAGCGCCATTGGCACAATCCAATGCAATCTTCATTCCATAGAGAGATCGCTGTTTTGGAAAAGTACTTTTTGCGAACTCTATATATCGACCGTCTGCATCATCAATCTTGTAGTTTTTTCCGATATTGTCATCACTAGGGAGGCAGTCATCGAAATCTCCGGATTCAACCAAATCTTCCATTTTCCGTTCCCATTCGTCAGAAAGTTTAAATCCTTCTGATGAGAAAAACTTTATTCCGTTGTCATGAAAGGAGTTGTGAGAAGCAGAAATCACAATACCGGCATCAGCGCGATAAGCTCGCGTGATAAACGCGACACCAGGAGTAGGTAAAGGACCGACCATTAAGGTGTCGACACCCATGGAACAAAGCCCGGCAATTAACGCATTTTCAAACATGTAGCAAGAGAGTCGTGTGTCTTTACCAATAACGACGCGATGCTTTCCGTCTCTAACACGAAAGAGTTTACCGGCTGCACGACCGAGGGCAAGGGCTATTTCTACGGTCATAGGATAATAGTTGGCTTTGCCACGAACACCATCTGTTCCAAAAACTTTCTTTACATCTTCCGTTGTCATTATCATCTCTTAGGAGTAGGGGTTGTGAGTCTTCTTGGATTATTCACAATAGTATAATAGATGTGGAGGCTGGTGCCAAGAAATAAATTCCACACTTTTATGGAATAGGCGGAAGTCAGCTTTTTCGGAAACAACTTTATTTTGCGTATATTGCAGGATGAACAAGAAAAGCATGATCGCCTACGACCCCGATTGCCACCCCAAACCGCAGCCAAAACTTCTTTGAGCACGTCAGATACGACTGTAGCGACGCAGGGAAAGACTCCGTCTTTTCCAAGGAGTTACAGGAAGTAGATGGCGTGCTCAAAGAAGTTTTGTCTGCGGTTTGGGGTGGCAATCGAGGTCAAAGCAGTTATACGCACCATCAGCAAAGAATTTAGAGCTGGGTGGAATATACAACTTCATTTCCCACAAATCGCTCA
>JAJFMC010000002.1 GCA_021772365.1 Chlamydiota bacterium | reverse complement strand
ATTGCCACTATCAGGGTCAAAGACAACAATCATATTGGTACCAAGAAGGTTGGCAAAGATCTTTCCTTGAACATATTCCATTTCGTTGATTCTACTTACCGGTGATCCACGATATGTCACCTTCAGAGTTTTCACTAGGGACTTATCCTTTTGGGAGTAAAAGCGAATTGTCGCGCTTCCATCGGAAAGTATCAGGTGTTCTCCGTCACTGGTTAAACCCCAACCCTGGTGGCTGTAGGTAAAGTCGTTTTGTGGGTCGCGTTCAATACCCGAATTCCCTTTTCTATAGGCTAACGCCTTTCCCTTCTTCCAGGTCAGCTGGTAGAACGTATCATCCTCCATTGTTACTCCCTCACCAAACTGGTCGGGGCTTAGAGGGATGGATTGGATCACTTTGCCTGTTTCTGCGTCTACTATACGCAGGGAAGATCGACCATATTGTCCTGTGCTCAAATAAAAGTTTCCTTTGTCGTAGATAAGCCCTTGAGTGAAGGCCTGTGGATCGGAGGGGTATTGTCGAATTTTCCTCACTTGCCAGTGATTGACCGTATTCTCAGAACCACTGCTGTCTGCAATGTTCGTTAGGACGAATAAAAGGAAAGTAATAAAAATGTTTCTTGTTGTAGTCATGACTTTGTTTTAGCCTTCTTTTAAAATGATTTCAATGACATTGTTAATAAATGTATTTTGTGGTAACTTGCTTTGTTGTGTGTGTAGTTTATAAGGTATAATATAAACATAAGGGTGTTGAAATGAAAAATAAAATAATTAAGTCTATAATTTGTATGCTTCTACTGGTAGCCTCTACAAGCTATTCCACCACATTTGATCGATATATGCCTCCCAAGGCGGCAGAGTGTCCGTATAGTAAAAATTTTAATTTTGAATTTAGCGATGTTACATTTTCTTTTGAAATCCCAATATGTCAAACGATTAATTCCTTTGATCTTCAAGAAGATAATGATGAAGATGAAAATGAAGTGAATATTTCTGCTAGTGTGGAAACTAGTTCTTGCATCCATATAGTTGATTGTAAGATGTCAGAAGAAACATCTTCGGATATTAATGAATTATTTAATGATGAGCTATTTGAACTATTTGGGGTAAGGCTTTTGGACAGAACCCAGTATAATGAGGGTGATTTGACTATTTACGACAGTAAATATCTTTTGATGGGAATTAACCAGTTGCTACATCAACGAAAAATTGTCGGCACAGATTCTTATACAGGACGCACATTTGTCTTAGATGTGTCCACTCTAATAGATGCAGACTCTAATGGCAAAGAACACGAACAGTTCGTCGAATCGTTTGATTTCGATATATAAAACTGCTTGGAAAAACTGTTTTTGCTGAGAGAGCTCAATCCGGTAAATAATCTTCTGTCCCTCCTTTGAGATATAGGCGTGAAGCTAACCCACACCAACATATTGACCATGGATGACATACCGATTTTCCCGTAAAAAGATTCTACGCCGTTCCACTTAATTTTTTCTTTGGAAATTCTCCATTATATTGTGGAACGGTGCAGAGTCTTCTTACGTAAAAACGGTATTTTTCATTTTGTAGAGGTATTTACGTGATAATCAATTTATAGAGGGAATTGCAAAAAAACAATGCCTTGCTCTCCAAGGTGTTTTGCGCGACCAATTCGGTAATGGTGAATTCTCTATACAGAAAATATAACTTTCCACCATTTCTTTATTCTGTCTTAATTTTTATGCCGTAAGATCTACTCCTTTGTATATTGATTAAAAAGGAGTGATCAACTCATGAGTATCGCAAGCTATCTCTACCACGGAGCAAGTGGACCCAATCAACAATATTGCCACCAACAGTACCCCAATGCTGAAGTAAAATCCATTGCAACGACCAACCAATATCTTGGAAAGCTTGGTGATGCAACAAAAATTGATGATACAAGAGAAGAAGTTGTGATCGACTCTGCTGTAAAAGTTACTTCTGTCGCTCAGAAAATCAGAGAAAAAGCGATCAATTTCTGGAATAAAGCCAAGAGCGGAAGCTTCATCGCATTCACCGCCGTCCTCATTACTGGTATCCTCGCAGGTGGAGCGGCTATTGCATTAGGTACAGTACTTCCCGAGCTGTGGATCATTGCCGCATCCGTAGGGACTGTTGCTTTAGTTATTCTGAGTGTTTCTATATTTCTCCTCACAAGAGCTATCGGAGCGGGTAATCGACTCAAAGCATGGAAAGAAGATCCTGTTGCAAATGCGCAAAATGACCGCGTACGCATCGGTAAAGAAGGATTTTACCCTGCCTTTGCAGAAAGGAAGAAAGGTGTCATCGTGTCAGAGAAGGAGCTGCAGGCTCTATGGTCACGTGATATGGACAGTTATGTTAAGCGTTTCGACAATGACGGAATTCTACGTGACTCGACAAAAATCGCTATGGTCAGAGAATTTATTAAAAAATCTCCTCTGGCAAATGCTGCTCTTAACTACACTTTTACTGATGTAGAGCCTTCTATACGCAGGGTAAACACGAAATTTGTATCGGTAAAAAGTAGTGCTGACACGATCCGTAGACAATCGGAAGCCTTGAAAAATAAGATCAACAGCAAAAAGCGAAACGCAATGCGTGAAAATGACTCTCATCGCGATGAGTTGTTGCTGCCATACCGTTTAATGATCAAACCTAGGCAGAGCCTATTACAAACGCAAATTTTCAGTTTAAGATCGTCTATAGCGAGTCAGCGTAATCAGGTGGCTCAGCTCTCTGCTAGAAGAACTCATGTCGTCACACAACCAAGACATACCGTTGTAGGGCGTCGTGGTAATGTGATGCCTGGTCAGAGAGGTAATGTGATGCCTGGACAAAGGATTTCACGACCTGTGAATCGACTTCATATCAATCAGCTAAGAACGGATATTCAACTGCAAGAGATGACGCTCAGAGAGCTAGAAAGAGAATTGGCACATATCAATACAATCTACCTAGCAATGACCCTCCCCATCAAGAACATGCACGCTCGTAACGAGACAAGAATCAAAGCATGGGCGAGAAATGAAATTGCAAAAATAGAAATGGATGAAGACAAGCTTTTCAAAAAGTTTTTCAACCCCATTCAAGATATTTTAAGAGAGTATGCTACACGTAACTCTGATAAACCTATTGAAGCTGAAGAGATCAAGGGAAATGTGGGTACTTTGAATATGGAAACTCCACCTATCGAACAAAAATATGAACCCGTAACGTACCATGACTCATGGAAAGGGATTATTGATGAATTCGAATGGAAGAAAAAGCAGGCAGAACTAATTAAAGATCAGCTTGTTCCTTCACAGATGAAGTAACCTGCAAGCACAGGCACCAAGCAAACACTCCCTTCGGGAGATATTTTACCCTTTACCTTGTTGTTTCTATCATCTATACCTCGTGGTTAGGAAGAGTCTTTATCCAGGAGGGATCCCATGGTGAATATGCAACCTATCGTTCAGGCTTATAACCCTTATTATCAACAATCAAATCACACGGTCACCACACAGACAAAACAATGTCATTGTACAATTATTCCACCTCACATGTCGGAGAGAATAGGCGATGCCTACGACGATGATGTCATGAAGGGAAATGCTGAGCGAGTGACAGCTAGGCATTATCGGCTTAGAAATCGACGAGCAAAACTATTTTCAGGGGAAAATGCTATTCTTAACCTAGGAGCATCTTCTGATGGGATCGTTAAAATCTACGATGCCAAACACAGAAAATCGCTGCCCGGTACTCTAGTCGCCTCTCCGGGAAAATCCACAGATATCGATGTTTTAGAAGCATACGAATGGAGCGTGAGGGTTAATGATTTCTATCACAAGGTTTACGGTCGTAAATCCATAGACAACCAAGGGATGGAGATCGTTTCTACTGTTCACTATGACAAAGGGTATAACAATGCCTTTTGGCAGGGCAACCAGATGGTCTATGGTGACGGTGACGATGTATACTTCAATAGATTTACCATCGATAGCGACATCGCTGCGCATGAAATGACCCATGCTGTCACACAATTTGATGAAGATTTAGAATACCAAGATCAGGCAGGAGCCATTAATGAATCTCTTTCAGATATATTTGGAAGTATGGCTAAGCAATATTTTCAGAAAGATAATTTTGAAGAGGCTGACTGGTTGATAGGGCATAAACTCATGATTGGAGATCAATATTCCTTACGGTCAATGAAACAACCGGGAAGCGCTTACAAAAATCACCCTGCCTTCGGTGACGACCCGCAGCCAGCAACGATGGATGCGTATAATTTCACAAAAGAAGATTACGGTGGTGTTCATATCAATTCAGGGATACCTAACTACGCCTTTTATTTGATGACGAAAAATCTATACGAGATCGATTCCAGCAAATATGCCTATTCGTGGGAAAGTACGGGACCCATTTGGTATAAAGCAAAAAGTTTGCTTTCTCCTACAGCAACGTTTGATGACCTCGTAAAAGCTACCGTCAAGGTTGCTGAAGATATTTTTGGTTACGAAAGTCTCGAGTCCAAAGCTGTGAAATATGCATGGGCAGATGTCAAACTGCTCGATAACGGAACACACCCTGGTGAAGGAGGAGGTGGCAACGGTAGCAAATGCTGCCAAATCCTTTGAGTTTAAAAAAGCCTATTCAGTAAAGGGATCCAGGTAATGTCATAACGTGCTTTTAGTCCAAAATTTTTTAGGACCAACGATTGGATTTTATATAGGGCTGTCATCCACGTTTCCGAGTAGTCTTCTACGATGACATCTTGCAAACACTCTTCATCTAGCTGTTCTGTGAGATAGTTGATAACTTGCTCTTTCTCTTTTTTTTGAGGATGGTAGTGTCCACTATACATCAGAACTCTAACGAGTTTTCCATCCCTTATCGCACCCAAATGAGCACTGATTACGGGCCCTCCTCTTGAGAATGAGGAATGTTGGATCACTCCTCTTACCTTGGGATGCATGTACCATTTTTTCTCAATCTCATTATATTCATTTCGAAATCCTACTAAGGTGCAGAGGTACTCACCATCTTCAACTGGTTGGCCACCAACGAAGGTTTGTTGGGGAGTAAATTTTGTTTCAAACTGAGCACATTCGTCTATAGAAAAATAGGTGACGAAATGTCTCTCCAGCCAGTCTACTTGAGTAGGTGTCATATTTTCGATTTGCTTTAGTAGGTACTTTTCAAATTCAGGTGGTGCGTGCGGGTCATTACGCCATAGTTCAAATAAATTAGAATATGCATTGATATATAGATGCACTTCCTTACCCCTATAATGTAAAGGAAAAGTCTCAGGCCAATAGCGTTCAATGAGCATCGTAGCATTAAGTTCATCATCGAGAGATTTCCCAAGTACTTTCGCCTTCTTTACAGCACGATTCCAGCGTTGCTGGGTTGGTGTGTGACCTGTCAAATTTAAATATGTTGGTGTACCTGACTCTATTGTCATTGCTGAAGCTCTCCAAAGAAGAAAATGGTCATCATACAATATCATACCTGTTAAAATTCAACAGTTGAATCGGCAGAATCGAATAAAAGGCATATGCATCAAGCTAACTCATAAATACCGGTCGAAGGCTGCGAGATTGTAGCCTAGGACCCTGATTGCTACCCCAAACTTGTCGTAAACGGTCTTTTTTGCGCCCAGATGCGTAGCCTCGATTTGAAGGTAAGGGTTCAACCCCTTACCGAAAATCGAGGCTTAGCAGATGGATGTAAAAAAGTCGTTTACGACAAGAAAATGTCTGTATAATGTTTTTTCGAATCAGAACGGGAGAATATTATGAACGACTACGCTACATTGGTTTACGTTGTTAGTGATGACTTACTTCGAACCTTAAAAGTTAATGATGAT
>JAJFMC010000001.1 GCA_021772365.1 Chlamydiota bacterium | reverse complement strand
GTCTCATGTTGAATAACATGATGAACAGAAGCAGGATAGGTCTCCTCCGGGTATGGAGCTCCATCATTAACAACTACCAATGTGTCAACACCTTCGATACTCGAAATACACTGCTTAAAAAAATCTAAACGGTTACATGTGATGACACCTACACCAATTTTATTACTCATTATTAAGTCCTGGTCGTTTGCTTCATTCTAACCGTTAGGGATATTGTAAGCAAATGCGGTATCTTGACTTCTTGACTAGTTTTAAAGCGCAGTGATATACGCAAACTAGTTCAAGGTCGGACAACACAGCAAGCTTTACTTGGAGATGAAATATGAACGGTGGCATCTTTTGTCATATGAATATCATTGAGTTTTATGATCATATGGTCCCCTTAAGCTTTATTTTAAACGTACCGATATATGTTAGCGATGACCCTATTTCCATGTCTTTATGCGAAGAATATTATCCTCAAGTTGATATTCGAGAACATAGCTTAAAAGAAAGTACTCCTCAATATTTTGCGGTCAATTATGACTACATGATTTTTCCGAGTCATGTGAAAAGAGAAGAGGAGCACCTATTAGCTGAATCTGAAAAACATGGAAAGAAACTCTGTATTATGTTTTGTCCTCACGGTTTTTCTGACAAAACCTATTATTGGTTAGAGTATACCAAGAAGGACTATGTGTTTGTTTATGGACAAAATATGCTCGATATTTTTCACGAAATTGGTATTTCTCTAGATCCTCAACGATGCATTATGGTTGGCAATTACCGTTATGAATTTTTTAAAGAACACCGAGAGCACCAAATATCTATTGTCAAAAATGAATTTTTTCAAGGGGTAGATATGTCCTTGAAAACACTTTTTTACGCACCGACATGGGTGGATGATGGGAATTCTTCAACTTTTTTTGAAGGAATAAAGTCTATCATCGAAAAGCTGCCCAAAGACTTTAACTTGATTGTCAAGCCTCACCCTAGAATTCTTGTCTGCTTTCCCAGTGAATATTACGAAGTACTTTCGCACTATGCACAGCATGATCGCGTTGTTTTTATCGACGAGTTTCCTATGATTTATCCTATTTTGGACTTATGTGATTACTATTTAGGTGATATGTCCTCTATTGGGTATGATTTTTTATCTTTCAACAAACCTATGTTTTTTATTAATAAATCACGTGAAGGAAAATTTCTTGAAAGACAGCAATATTTATATCGTTGTGGGACGACTGTTGATTTATCAGATATAGATCAGTTATATGAAATTATCCTTCAGACTGTTCCGGTGGATGAAGAAAGGTATTCAAAAGTTCGTAAGGAAGTGTACGACTACACATTTGGACAACCTATTTCAAACGAAGCTATTAAAGGGGATTTCGAAAAGAAATTATCTCAATATTTTAACTAAATAAAGATGTAAAGGGAGAGTGATGACAATAGAAGATAATCAAGAGGCATCATATTTTGATGGGATTCCTGATGAAATTGTCTGTCATATCATGCAATATATTGATGGGCCCTCACTATCCAAGGTACGCTTAGTTTGTAGGAGATTATACAATATCTCTCATGATGTTACTATCTGTGAAGAAGTTGTGAAACAATCGACCGAACAGATTATCATCCCTGAAGTCAAAACATTGAAACTTGAATTGGGGGTAGAAAATCTGCTTCCGGTTTTTCTAAAATCACTATATGACAACATCCCCTACTACTGTATTGAATCGGATCGAGGAGCAAAAACCGCAAAACATATTCGCCGTGCTTTTCGTGCATTTTTGGATTTGACGAGTAGCAAGGACCCTGAGGCCAGCGTTGTGAACTTGAAGGTCAGAGCTATACAAGTAAAACTCGACGGAGATCGTTTGTCCAATTTTATGCGACTTCTGCCGTTGCAGCTGATCCGTTGGACACCGATTACTATCGCCCCTTTAAATAAATGTATTAAAGCTATCAGCGCTGCTCTTGAAGAGGATGCCGTTGATGAAAAAGAAGTCGCTATGGTGCGTGGGCAAATGGTGTTTAAGACGAGTTCTAGTGAAAAATATGATACCATTTTCAACTGTGCCTCTCCAAAATTATTAGAGCATATTGGTGATTTGATTCCCGTTCGCAGTTATTTATTTCTTCTTATTGACTTAAGTGGTCATTTGGATGATTCTTTGGTAAAGGAGAAGTTGATGGCTCTTGGAAAAAGCTATCGAAATGTTAATCTAGAATTCACTCCTCTCGATACTCACATCATGATGATGGGTGCGTTGGTTCTTGGAACGTATTATTTACGTGAAAGTGAGTATGTTATTAAGTGTAGTACTGTTGCTTCGTGGTTTGGAGAGACGCGATATCCGTTAGACCGTATCATTCAGGATGTGCCAAAGTATTTTCATCAAAAAGATCATCCTGTTGTCCAAGCTTTTGCGTCCGAAGAATTCCGCGAATACTGGAACAAGATTTTTATGGGTCAGTAAGTCGAAGAGTGAGCTGTGAGGTGGTTGATGGTTGTACATACATGCGACGCATAGTTCTGCGAGGTGTTTGGACGCAGAGGGAGGTGGAGCTTTCGCGAGGTGACTCGCATGCTCGCTTCCTTACCCAATAGCACTGGCTTCGTAATGTTTCAAGGAGGAAATTGCGAGCCTGCGAGCCATCTCCTCCTTGGAGTATTTCTCATTACCTCACAACAATTCACCTCTCTCTGCGCCCCCTTCGCGTTCTCTGCGTTCAAACACCTTGTAGAATGTCACGTCTCACGCTTTTCACTCATCTCACAACTGTACTTACGGGACGGGGTCGTACTTGAGGACAATACCATCGGGCAATGTATAGTCGGGATATATCCACTCTTCAGGATTTTCACGCATCAGCCGATCACATCCCATGATAAACCCTTTTGTAAATCCATATTTCCTCATCGCCTCTTTCGTGTATTGTGAGCTACTGGGATAAAAATGACTTCTCGGACCATCAGCAGGGGAGATCACTTTCTGGTGAAAATTAATTGCAGATTCGGCAAATTGTCCAAGGATTGGAGTACTGCACTGCCCCTTAATTGTCTCATAGGTCCATACGCGTTCGTTGACTAGACCCGCATCTCTACCCCAAGGATCACAAAGAGCAACTGCAGGTAGAAATAGGAAAATAAAACATAATCTGTACATTAAAAGGTTGTTTCCAACATGAGAAAGGGGTACAGGTCGTTGCGTGTCATCATCCCATTCCCTAGGTTATTATAAACATGTTCATTCCACTCTTTTGCTGCAAGGCCCGCACCGTTGATTCCTCCAATGTACCACCCAAACTCAAGGCACAGAATGATCAACGCAGCAGCATAATACCGGCGTCTAAAAAAGGCGACGGCTGCAACAATGAACAGAGCATTGATAATAAAAGATGTGATTGCTGTCCAGCTTTGTCCGGTGTAGTAATATCCCGCGCCTGGTAAAACTGCGTTCAATAGTTGCGCTTTTCGAGGTGATTTGGATTCGCTATCATACTGATTCACAAAATCTATTACGGGTTCACGTCTATTGTCATGGTCTGCCAAAGCTTTCGCGGAGGAGATGTTTCCCTCTCGTATCGCAATGCTCAGTTGTATGTCATTGGCAAGCTTGGAATCACCACTTTCAATGATTTTCAATACTTTCTCAGATTTGTCATACTCTCCCATATTATCGTAACAAGCATGAACCATGATCAATAGATCTCTAAAGGGAGGGAAATTCTCGGGTGTTGCTGTATTCAAAGAGCTGTCCTCAAAAGCTTGAAGCGTTTCGCTACATCTTCCCGCTAGAAAGTAACTCTCAACAATACTGTATTCTATTTGTAAACGTCTGGCCTCGTTCTCCGGAGGGATCAGAAACTGCGCGCGCTTGAAAGCTGTGATGGCACGATAAAGGTCCAACGACCTCGCAAAACGCTGGCCGACCAGGAGTTCTACACCCCAACTTGTCTCGCGCTCTTCCACTGTCAGTGGCTCAAATGCAGAAGGCCGGCGTTTTAGGTCGTTCTCAACGGGCTTGTAAGAGATTGTTGGCTCTGTTTCCGTATTACTCAATGAGCAACCTGTGAGCACCACAAGTAGAATGAGAAACAAAAAGTTATGGTGAATTCGCATCGTCTGCATACACCTTTTTAGTACTTGAACTCACAACAGCGACGTTCGTCATTGACGGTATCTGTCTCTTTCAGATTCATCCAGTCGAGAGCTTCTTCACAGTCAAGCTTCCACATCTTTTTCGTACGTCTTTTTAAACGCCAGATGTTTTGCTGGTGCTTGGTGATGTCGTCGATCTCTTCTTCAGTGTCAATCAACATCGGGCGGATGAATATCATCAGGCATCGCTTCTGGTCGAGATATGTCTTACTGGTGAACGCTGCACCGATTAGTGGCGCGCCACCGAGACAAGGAACGGCACTACGGGTACGCTCGACTTGATCTTGGATCATCCCACTGATAACGAGGAAGTACTTGTTTGGTATGTGAACTTGTGTCGTCGTCCTATTGATCCGTGTCGTCGGGCCAGGGTCAATATTCGCTAAACCACCTCCACTTCCACCTCCAGCTATATTACTGACTTCTTCTTCAATTTGCAGGGTGATGATATTCGATGGTCCGAGCAGGGGAGTGACCCTCAGCGTCGTTCCTACATCACGAAACTCGAAGTTATTGGTAACGATACTTCCTTCATCGTTGGAAATCGATTGCGTTTGGAATCTTGTATTGAGGCCTACAAAAATCTCCGCAGTGACGTTATCTTCTGTGATGATCTTGGGATTCATCATGATATTAACGTCAGTTTTAGTGTGCACTGCTTTGACGAAGGCTCCGAGTGTCGTAAATTCTATGCCGTCAGAACAGATCGACTGACCGATGATCCCTGCAGCATAGCCCTGTTGGTTATTGATGATTGGTCGGGTAGATACGGCACTACCAGCACCGACACCCGC